>JACDGC010000642.1 GCA_013815535.1 Ktedonobacterales bacterium | reverse complement strand
GGCATCACGTGCGGTCTTGGTGATGCTGTTGATGGCGGCGGTGCGGCTGAGCTTGCGACCCGCTCCGTGTGACGCCGATTGCAGGCTGGTGGCTTCCCCCTTGCCGCGCACCACATAGCCCGCGTCGCCCATCGAGCCGGGGATGATGCCCAGCACGCCAGGGCCAGCGGGCGTCGCGCCCTTGCGATGCACAATCGCCGTGGTCCCATCTGCCAGCGTTTCGCGCCAGGCAAAGTTATGGAAGTTTTCCACGAACACCGCCTCTTGCAAGCCCGCTGCCTTGGCGACACGCTGATGGATGACCTGATGGTTGGCCGAGGCGAAACGGCCCGCCAACTCCATCGCCTGCCAATATTCCTCACCGGCCTCGCTTGCCAAGGGGAGCCACGCCAGATGCTGCCAGCCCGCATCCAATGTGGGGTGCAGATCGCGGGCGATTTTGGTATAAGTGTTGGCGATCTTGAAGCCCACCCCCCGCGAGCCACTGTGCGAGAGCAACGCCAGATACCGTCCGGCCTTCAGACCCAGTTGGGCGTCATCGTCGTAGAGCTGGAAGATGCCCCATTCGACGAAGTGGTTCCCCGTTCCTGATGAGCCGAGTTGCTGCATAGCCTTGGGGCGCAACGACTTCAGCAGCCGCGTCGCCCCCCATGCGGCATCATCATCAAGCACAGGGTGTTGCGAACGGTCATACTGGTCGTACTGCGCGCTCATTCCGAAGCGCGTCTGCTGAACCAGCGCTTTCTGGAGCTGCTCCGCGCGCTGATGCAACAAGGATGGTGGTGCTTCGTACAGTGAAAGCCGCATGCGGCAGGCGATGTCGACCCCCACCGCGTATGGGATGACGGCCTCATGAGTCGCCAACACCCCGCCGATGGGGAGCCCATAGCCCACGTGGGCATCGGGCATCAACGCGCCCGCCACCGCGACGGGTAAACGTAACGCACGCTCCATCTGGCTGCGTGCCTCGCGTTCGATGTGGTCTTCCCCCCAGATGCCAAAATTGAGGGCCGTCTCGCGCAAGTGGTCGGGCTTTGGCTCGGCCACCACGCGCTTATAGAGCACCTTCGCCAAATCTTTGAACTTGGGATCGTCGAGATATGTTTGCGGTGCGGCGCGCACCTGATCTAATTGCGCCAGAATCGTATCTTCGGCCAGTCCCCTGGCCTCCATACTTTGGGCGACGCTTTTGGCCAGACCCAACACCTTGCCCTGCGTCCAGCCCTGCTCTTTTAAGGTCTTTCCGGTAATCACCTGCGTTGTTTCCTCAAAACCACGATGACGAACGATAAAAAATAAAGGCGCGGAGAGCGTTTTCTGTTTGCTCTCCGCGCCTGACCTGGGCCATTTCGCCACATCGGGTCAATTTTGGTTCCTGGGCACCTTCCGCCCAGGCCAGGCGCGTCGTGTCTGCGTGCATGCAACGTCTCGCAGTCCGCTGGTAGTATCAGCGAGCAGCGTGATGTATTGGTGTTTTAACACGGGCATGCTCCACGGCCTGAATGTCATGGGGGTGGTGCTCCTCTCTTGCAGGATAGTTTGGTGCAGTATAGTCACAGGCGGTGCTGCGCTGTCAAGGGTGGTTGGCCGCTGTCGCATGCATGCGCGTCTCAGCGGGGATGGTGAGGTGAAAGGTCGAGCCGTCGCCCTCGATGCCCGTGCTCTCGACCCAGATTTGCCCCCCCATGGATTCCGCGTAGACTCGACATAAAAACAGGCCCAGCCCACTGCCCACCACATTCGAGGCGAGATCGCGCGCCAGTCGTGCGAAGCGCTGAAAGAGCACAGGGGCCTCTTCGGGGGGAATGCCCAACCCATGATCGCGCACGGTGATCTCGACCATCGGCGGCACGCCCTGGCGACTGCGCCCGCGTTCGGGGGCGACGATGGTGGCCGCAATCTCGATGGGCGTCGCGGGCGGGGAATATTTAGTGGCGTTCGAGATGAGGTTGGTGAGGATCTGTTGCAGCCGCGTTTCATCACCCCACACCGTCAACTGGTCGGGGATGTCGACCTGCAAGGGGCGCGCGGCGGATTCACCATCACCCAGCGCGACCAACGCGGCGGCGTTCAGCACTGTTTGATGCAGGGGGATGGCGGCCAGGACTAAATTCGACGCATCCTGGTCGATGCGCCGCACATCCAGAATGTTGGAGATCAACTTGATGAGGGCCTTCCCCGCGTTGCTGGCCTCCAGAATGAGATCCGTGCGCTTGGCCTCATCGATCTCTTGACCCTTCAGCCGCAAGAGCTCGACATAGATCTGCATCCGCATCACTGGGTTGCGCAATTCGTGGTTGACGGTGGTGATGAATTGATTCTTCATCTCCTCAAGCTGGTGGGCGCGTTGCAGCGCGACTTGCACATTGCTCAAATCGGTCAGGGCGTGACGATAGGTGTTGCTGCCAGCGATGATGAGGCCAACCAGAGTCCATTGCAAGATGATGAGCGCGGGCACCATTTTGAGCGCGGTCGCGTGGTCCAGCACCAAAAAAGTGTTCTCCGTCAGCCCCTGCGTCTGGAAGAACGCCGCAACTGTCGCGTTTGTCGCTGGGAAGGGTCGCCCCATCATCAGCGTCAGGGCCGTAACGGCGTTGACCAGCACCGTGGCTGCCAGCAGGGCCCGCATCGACCCCAAGTAGCCGACGCTCACCAACACGCCGGTCATGCCCAAGATCCCCAGATAGGTCTGGGGACCCATGACATGCTCGTGGTTGGTCAACAGCAGGTAGGCCACTGAACCTGCCACGATGGCTGCCACCACCGCGCCCGCAGCGACATCGGCCTGGTTGCGGCGCGCCGCGTAGATGGCCACACCAAGCAATGCGCCGATGCCCACCGTCATGGCGAGAATGCTCCACGTCGGATCGCTTGCCGCTGGCATGTGCCCAGCACTTTGGCTGCGGATGTCCAGGCTGACGATGATGAAGAGCACGGCTGCCAGGATGATCGCTCCCATGCTGGTCGCGATGCCGTTTGCCAGCCGCAAGCGGCGCTGTCGATCATAGTCACGCAGGATCTGTTGTTCGCGTTGCGTGAATAACGGGGCATCATACATGCTGCGGTCCTCGGTTCATGCC
>JACDGC010000641.1 GCA_013815535.1 Ktedonobacterales bacterium | reverse complement strand
CACCAATGTGGGTGGGCGACTTCATCAGACCCTCGGCTGCCGCAACCAAACCTTGCCCCCGCGCCGACAACACACGGGCGGTGCGCGCAGCATCAGGGCTCGCCTGCGCTGGGGGGCGGGCACGCAGCAGATCGTCAGGCAGGGTGCGGGTCACAGTCGTGCCCGTCCCCACCTTGCCTTCCAGATATCCCTCGGCAGTCAGTTGGGCGAAGGCATTGACGACGGTGTTGCGCGAAAGGCCAAGCGCGGCGGCCAGAGCACGGGTGGCGGGCAAGCGTGTGCCGGGGGCAAGCTGCCCCGCCAAAATCGCAGCACGCAGGGCATCATAGATCTGTTGGTAGCGCGGCACAGGCGAGGTGGGATCAATCGCTAACAAGGGGATGTTGACCGGCAACGACAAACGGGTCATGACGCGCACCCTCTTCCAAAATGGTCCACCTGAAATCGCCAGAAATGGCTCTGTGCATCGTACCATTTTTGCGGCATACTAGAGCTGTTGATGAAAGGAACCGCGACCTTCATGGAGATTCGTCTGCTCACCAGCGCCGCCATCGCGGCAGCGAACGATATCGTCATGCGTGCCTATCAGTCGCCCAGCCGCCTCACCGAGCTGGAACGCTATCTGCGGCTTCAGCCCGATGGTTGGTTTCTGGCGTGGGAGAGCGGTCAGGCGGTGGGGCTGGCTGGCACGATTGATTATGGCGATTTCGCGTATTTGGGGCTCGTCAGCGTGCTGCCCGAGGCACAGCGGGGCGGCATCGGGCGGGCATTGATGCGTCAGATCTTGGCATGGCTCGCCGCGCGCGACTGCCCATTGGTGCTGCTCGATGCCAGCCCAGTGGGTCAACCGCTCTATCAGAAGCTAGGCTTCATCACCACCGATGCTTCTGTGGTGTGGGGTCGCGCCGCTGCCACGCATCCGCCCAGCGCAGTGCGCCCTCCCATGGGGGGCATCCACCTGATGGAGCCGACGGACATCGCCGAGGTGGTGGCCTATGATCGGCCACGCTTTGGGGCCGACCGCACGGCAGCGCTGGCCGACCTGCTGATGAGCCATCCCAGGCGGGCAGCCTTCACACGCGACGCGGCGGGGTGCATCACAGGGTTCGCCATTGCCCAGCCGCGCATCTTGGGGCCGTGGCTCGCAGACGATGTCAGCAGCGCAGCGGCATTGTTGGCCTGGGCTTGGGCATTGGACGAGCCGCCAACGGGGATGCTGGTGCCTGCCCACAACGCCCAGGCTGCCGCGCTGCTGACATCAGCGGGGTTCGCCGTGCAACGCAAACTCGCGCATATGCGGCTGGGCACGGGGGCCACGCGCGACCGCACCACCCACTACGGCCTCGCCAGTTTCACCTTGGGCTGATGGTGGCTTCACACTGCTGCTGCTGTGTGCGTCGCCCCCTTTTTCAATCCTGTTCATTCATAAAGGAGCATCCATCGTGGAGATTCGCAAGATTCGGCGGCATGGCGACCGCGCGGTACCCAACGAGGCAGCGGAGATTCTGGCCCAGGGTGTCGTCGCGCATGTGGGGCTGGTACAAGATGGCGCGCCGCTGGTCATCCCTCAACTCTACCACTACGACCCCACCGTGCCGGATCAGATCTATCTGCACGGCGCGCGGGCGAATGGGTCCCTCGCCTTGATAGAGGCTGGTGCGCCCGTGTGTGTGACCGTCACGCTGCTGGATGGGCTGGTCTATTCGCGCGACGCGACGAATCACTCCGCGAATTATCGCAGCGTGGTGTGCTTTGGGCAGGGCGTGGCCATCACCGATACCGCCGAAAAAGAGGCCGTCTTGGCCGCGATGATCGCGCGCTACTTCGTGGGACGCACCGCCGGGGTCGATTATGCGCCGCCCGAGGCGAAACACCTGACGGCGACAGCCTTGGTGCGGGTGCACATCACCGCATGGAATGCCAAAGCGCGCCGGGGTGGCCCCATGGGACCGGACGATGAGGCCACCGACGCACCCTTCACCGCAGGCGTCGTGGAATTATGAGCGAGCGAGCGTCTGGGGATCGCGGGCATGCGCAGGGGTGAAGCTGCCGATGCCCACCATGATGAGCACGCACAGGCCCATCCCCATCATCACGGGGCCCGCGCCCGTGCGCGCCGCCAGAGCAGTCGTGACCGCCGCGCCGATGGGCGAACCAACCTCGATCAGCATCTGATAGGTCGCCGTGACGCGGCCCAGCAACGCATCGGGGGTCATCTGCTGGCGCAACGACATGGACGTGATGATGGAAAGGGTATCGCTAAAGACGAAGGCGATCCCCAGCAACGCCGCAAAGATGACGCTGTTGGCGAGGCCAAAGCCAATGAACGCCCCCCCCTCCAGCACCAGGCCACCCAGAAAGACGAACCCGAAGCCAAAGCGCCGCCGCAGCCGAGGCGCGAGGATGCCCGCGCCAATGCCGCCCAATGAGGCCAGCCCAAAAACCAGACCCACCGCACTCGATCCCTGGTGCAGATCGTGCCGGATGCGAAAGATGAAGAGATCAAGCCCCCCAGCGAGCATCGCCAACACTATCGCCCGCAGCGGAATGACCCAGCGCAACGTCGGCTCGCGAAAGATGAAGCGCATCCCCGCCAATGCCTCCCCCACGCCATGCTGCTGCGGGGTGGCATCACGCGAAGGGCGCAATCGCACAAAATACAACGCGGCGAAAGCCCCAATGTAGGCGATCGATTCGCCTAAGATGGCCCCCGCAGGGCTGAAGGCCGCCGAGATGAGACCCGCCAACACGGGCCCCGCGATGAATGACAGCGAGATCGTCACCTGCAAGCGCCCATTGGCGTCCATGATCTGCGCGCGCTCGACCAAATTGACCACCGCCGTGGAGGAAGTCACCAACTGAATCATCCCCACTGCCGCGATGGGGCCAGTGACGATATAGAGCAGCCACAGATGTGGCCCAGCGATCCACCACGTCAGGGGGATGGTGGCAAAGAGCGCGGCGGAAATGAGCGTGCAGGTCATCATCAGGCGACGACGATCCACGCGGTCAACCAAGACGCCCGCGCCGAAGCTTGCTAGCAACCGACCACCCCCCAGGATGGCCGTGATGACCCCCATTT
>JACDGC010000640.1 GCA_013815535.1 Ktedonobacterales bacterium | reverse complement strand
CCGCACCTCTTCACCTGCCTGGGTGGCGGTTACATCGCTTCCGGCTCGGTCGGGCTGGAGAAGCAACCCAAACCGTACCTGCCCATTGGCGCGCAATTGCTGCCCCGTGAAGGCGCGGGCGAGGTGCAGACGCCCATCCACTACAGCGGCCCCACGGCGTTGCAACTGGGCGACCCCATCTTCTTGCGCCACAGCAAAGCCGGGGAATTGTGCGAACATTTCACCCATCTCGCGCTGGTGCGCGACGGGCGCATCATTGAGGAAACGCCAACCTATCGCGGCGACGGGCAACTATTTTTGTAGGGGGGAGCACACCCATGAGCAAAGAAGCAGCATTGCGGGCGGGCCATTGGCGCAATTGGTCCGGGTCGGTACGGAGCCACCCACGCGAGGTCATTTTGCCCACCAGCGTCGACGAGCTGGCGCAACGCGTGGCGGCGATCAACCGCGCTGGGCGGCACCTGCGGGTGGTGGGGGCGGGGCACTCCTTCACGCCGCTGGTGGGAACGGATGACACATTGATCTCCTTAGACCGCATGCAGGGCATCATCCGCGCCGACGAGGCGGCGGGCACGGTGACGGCGCTGGGCGGCACGCGACTCTTTCGCCTGGGGCCAGACCTGCAAGCCCGTGGCGTGGCACAAGAGAATCTGGGCGACATCAATCAACAGAGCATCGCGGGGGCCATCAGCACGGGCACGCACGGCACGGGCGCGGGCTTCGGCAGCATTGCCACCCAAGTCGAGGGCCTGACACTGGTGACGGCCACTGGCGAAGTGCTGGAATGTTCGCGCACGCAAAACGCCGAAATCTTCGATGCCGCGCGCGTGAGCCTGGGGGCGCTGGGCGTCATCGCCGCCGTCACGCTGCGGGTCGTCCCAGCTAAACGCGTGCGGTTGGTGACGCGCCGCGAACGACTGAGCCACATGCTGGAACACCTGGAAGCGTATAAGCGCGACAACAGCCATTTCGAGTTTTATTGGTTCCCCTACACCGATGGCGGCCAAACCAAATTCGTCAACGAAACCGATGATGCCGCATCGGGCGGGGAGCTTTGGGCGAACTTCAATAAAATCGTGCTGGAAAACGGTGCGTTGTGGGTCTTTTCGAAGGCCAGCCAACTGATCCCGCCGCTCGCGCCCACCATCTGCAAAATCTCGCTCGCGGGCATCACGCCCCTCAACGAGGTCAATTCCAGCCACCTCATCTACGCGACGCCGCGCATGGTGCGCTTTCAAGAAATGGAATACAGCATCCCAGCGGACCAGTTCACGACGGTGATGGGTGAGGTGCAGGCACGCATCAAGCAAGGGAAGTACAAGGTCAATTTCCCCATCGAGTGTCGCTTTGTGCGCGGCGACGACCTGTGGCTCAGCACGGCCTATGGCCGCGATTCGGCCTACATCGCCGCGCACATGTTTCGCGGCATGCCCTATAAGGACTATTTCGCGGGCCTCGAAGAGATTTTCACGCGCTATGGCGGGCGTCCGCATTGGGGCAAGCATCACACGCGTGACGCCGCCTATCTGGCTGCGCACTACCCACGTTGGGCCGACTTCCAGCGGGTGCGCGCCACGCTGGACCCCAATGGCGTCTTCCTGAATGACTATCTGCGCCATCTCTTTGGGGTTGACGCCGAGGTCAATGCCGCCGCGCGGCTGACGACAACCAACGTGGAAGCTTAGCCACCCCTGGCGGTTGTCAGTCAGCGCCCGCTGACACACGCGCCAGTCCACCACCCGCGCACCGTGATTCGGATAGCATAAAAGGAGCATGCCTTTGACGACGCAACCATCGGATATGCCAACAACCCTCCGGGGGCAACTCGTGGATGACCTGCCCCCCGCACAAGACAAGCTGCACGCGAATAGTTTGGGGCTGCCTCACGCGATCATCATCTCGGTGGCGGTCATGTCCCCCGCCGCCTCGGTGTTCTTCAACACCGTCCCCCAGGGCGCGGCGGTTGGCGCGGCCATCCCCCTGTGCTATCTCGTTGGCTTCGTCATCTCGCTGTTGGTCGCGAACTCATACAGCGAGTTTTCACGCGAGATTCCATCCAGCGGCTCATCCTACACCTTCATCACGCAGGGCATCGGGCCACGCTTTGGCTTCATGAGCGCCTGGGTCGGCTTGCTGGCGGTGACGCTGGGTGTGCCCTACACCTTCATCGGCCTTGCCTCGAACTTGCAATTCATCCTCCGCACATCATTTGGCTTCAACGTGCATTGGAGCTTCTACTTCATCCTGCTGCTGGGGATTGCTTTTGCGATCTGCTATTCCGGCATCCGGCAGTCGCTGAATGTCGACTTCACCTTTTTGGCAGTCGAGATCGGGGTGTGTCTGCTGTTGGTGATCATCGTCTTGCTCAGCGTTGGCCAACACGGGGGACTCACCGCCGCACCGTTCACTCTGGATGCCATCCCCTCTGGCGGCCAAGGCTTCACCTTCAACCTCATCACGGGGGTCATCCTGGGGGTGCTCAGCTACATCGGCTTCGAGACCGCCGCGTCGCTGGGCAGCGAGACGCGCAACGCCCACCGCAACATCCCCATCGCCGTCTTTGGGTCGATGGTCATCGTCGGCGTCTTCTATCTGTTGATGGTCTACACCGAAACGGTGGGGTATGGCATCGACAAGATTGCGCCGGATTTCGCCAGCAACAGCGGCATTGCCCCCTTCCACGTCATCAGTCAACATTTCAGCCCATGGTTGACGATCTTCGTGGATCTGGTGGGCGTCTTCTCGTTCTTCAGCGCGGGCATCGCCATCCTCAATGGCAGCGCACGTATTCTCTTCACCGTCGCCCGCGAGGGTTTGCTGCCCGGCTTCTTGGGCTATCTGCATCCAACCCGCCGCACGCCGGTTGGCGCGGTGACGGCGCTGTGCCTGGGCGGCGGGGTGATTGGGCTGATCATCGGCTTCTTGATCCAGCCGACCAATGCCTTCGCCTTTTTCGCCACATTGGATGCTTTGTCGGTCATCATCATCTATGCCTTGGTGTGTGTGGGCACGTTCTTCTTTTTCCGTCGCCAGGGGCGCGGGCACTTTAAGCTGGTGCGCCACGCGGTGATGCCCTTTGGGGCGACGTTCATC
>JACDGC010000639.1 GCA_013815535.1 Ktedonobacterales bacterium | reverse complement strand
ACCGCCAACGCGTCAAGCGTCTGGCAATCCGCCCGTGCCAACAAGGATTTCAGCGAGTTCGCCCCCAGCCTGTCGCATATCGTCGACCTCACCCGCCAGGGAGCGCACTACCTGAACCCCAACGCCGACCCATACGAAGTGCTCTTCGATCTCTTCGAGCCAGGCATGACCCTGGCCACCGCCACCGCCGCGTTGGATAAACTGCGGGCCGCCACCGTGCCCCTGCTGAAACGGGTGCAAGCGGCGCAGCAGATCGACAATAGCTTCCTGAAAGGCACCTATCCCGCCGAAAAGCAATTGGCCTTTTCGCGAGAACTGCTGGATATCATCGGCTATGACTTCACCCGTGGCCGCCTCGACACAACCGCCCACCCCTTCCAGACGGGCATCGGCTCGCCCTATGATGACCGCTTGACGACGCGCGTGCATGAGGATGATCTGGTCAGTTGCATCATGTCGGTGATGCATGAGTGCGGCCACGCCCATTACGAACAAGGGATCGACCCCACCCTCTCACGCACCCCGCTGGGCGCCGGCACCAGCAGCGGCATTCATGAGTCGCAATCGCGCACGTGGGAAAACATCATCGGGCGCAGTGAGGCGTTTTGGAGCGCCCACTATGGCGCACTGCAAGCGGCCTTCCCCGAACCCTTTGGGCGCGTCGCCGTCACGGATTTCGTGCGAGCGATCAACCGCGCCGAGGGCAGCCTCATCCGTGTGGAAGCCGATGAACTGACCTATAATTTGCACATCATCATTCGCTTCGAGATCGAGCGCGACCTGATGGCGGGCAAGATTCAGGTCAATGACCTGCCCGACCTGTGGAACCAGAAATACCACGACTACCTGGGGATCACCCCCCCCGACGCGGGCGATGGCATCTTGCAAGACGTGCACTGGTCGGCGGCCCTTTTTGGCTATTTCCCCACCTATTCGCTGGGCAACTGCTATGCCGCCCAATTCAATGCCAAGATGCGCGCAGACATCCCCGACACCGATGCGCGGTTGGCCGCCGGGGAGACGGCCTTTGTGTTGGATTGGCAGCATGCCAATATTCACCGCTGGGGCAGCATCTATCAGGGCGACGACCTCTGCCGACGTGTGACAGGCGAAGGGCTGAATCCTGATCACCTCATCACCTATCTCACCGAGAAGTATGAGTGCATCTACGGTCTGAAATAGTTGCACGCTACTGCTCCCGGCCCCTGCGCCATCTCTGGTGGGCTCGGGCTGGGGCAGTTAGCGACCGACCTCCGCACGGTCAGGCACGGCCATGGCGCGTCTGCCACCACGCGGCGGTGATCATCCCCACCCAATAGAGCGCGAACAGGATGACGCCGATGGTGGTGCCACGTTTGGGCCGTTCACGACGGGCCATCAGGGGCACGGGGTCAGCGGGTGGGCGCGGGGCGTTCTGGGGCGTGGGCGGCACGTCAGCCACCGCCGTGCCGTCTTCCCGCGTGGTGCGCGGGGCCAGCCAGACGACCGCCCCGACCAATCCGGCAAAATAGAGCGGCAAGAGGAGGAAGGGAAGCCACGGTGCCATGGATGCGCCTCTTTTCAGCCAAAGAGCGAGAGTTGCTCGGGGGGCGGATCGTCGGTTTTGGTTGCCTCGGCAGGCGGCAAGCCGGTGTGCGTGCGAGCCGCCGCAAGGGCCAATGGCACCTGCTGGAAATCGTTCAGCTCGGTCTGGCGCAGTTCCGCGCGGTGCAGGGCTGCCGCTGGATGATAGAGTGGCAACACGGGCTGCCCGGCGATATTGCGCAGCCGCCCATGAATCTTGCTGATTTGCTCGCCGGAGAAAAAGCGGCTCATCGAATGCTTCCCCAGCGTCACCACAACTTTTGGGTTGATCAAAGCGAGTTGGCGCGTCAGATAGGGCGCGCAAGCGGCGATTTCATCTGGCGAAGGATCGCGGTTTTCGGGCGGGCGACACTTCACCACATTCGTGACGAAGACACCGGAGCGCTGCATCTGCACGCTGCCCAGCATCTCATCCAAGAACTGCCCCGCTGGGCCAACGAAAGGACGCCCCACACGATCTTCCTGCATCCCCGGCCCCTCACCAATGAAGAGGGCCTCGGCGTCGCCGGGGCCATCACCCGGCACGGCTTTGATGCGCGTGCGGGCCAGCGGGCATTTCTGGCACACTCGCACCTCAGCGGCAACTTTTTCGAGGCTATCCTCTGGCTCCGGCGTCGTCATGGCGGTTTCCTCCGTTAATGCAGATCACGCTCGTATGAGAAACGATAGCACAAAGGTCGCCATCCGTGCAGCCCAGCCATAGCCCTGTCGCGCCACCGTGGCCTGCTCTTTACGTGCGTTGGCCCAGGGCGCGCAGGGCGGTCGCGGCGGCGGCTTGCGTCCAGGCATCTTTATCAGCCAAGCGTTTGCGCAGCGGCTCCACAGCACGGGCATCCCCGATGTGGCCAAGCGCCTCGGCGGCGGCGGCTCGCACGCGCGATTGCTTGTCATCCAACAGCTTGATGAGGGGTTTCAGCGCTTTGTCGCCGCGCAGCTGGCCCAAGGCCTCGGCGGCGGCGATGCGTTGCTCCTCGGTCGGTGCCAGCAAGAGTTGCAGCAGGGCGGGCTGCGCCTTGGGGTCGCTCAGTTTGCCCAACGCGCGCGTCGCCGCCAGCCGCACCGCAGCATCGGCATCATGCAGGGCAGCCAGCAGCGGCTCCAACGCGCGCCGGTCGCGCAACGTCCCCAAGGCTTCGGCGGCGGCGGCGCGGGCCGAGGGCATGGCATGCTCCATCCGTGCCAGCGCGGGGGCGACGGCGGGACCATCCACTGCGGTCAAGGCTTCGAGGGCGCGGCGATGCTGCGTCTCGCTGGCGGGCGAATGGGCCATCAGGTCCAGCAGCGGTGCCGCCGCCTCGGCCCCCGCCAGATGAAAGCCGCGTTGCAGTGCCTCGCGGACGATGGGGTCTGGTTCCAACAGCAGATCGGTCAATTCTGCCAGGCTAGCGGGTGAGGCCAGCAACCCCAGCACCTGCACCGCCTGCGCCCGCAGCAACCGGTTGGCCCCGCCCATGCGCACCAACCGCGCCAGGGCAGCGGTGAATTCGCCTGCCGCGCCGTTTTCGCAGTGG
>JACDGC010000638.1 GCA_013815535.1 Ktedonobacterales bacterium | reverse complement strand
GGGTGGGGATGCCACCGCGCTGGCAGGTGATATCACCGACCCATCCGCATTGCAGGGGCTGCGCGACGCGTTCCTGGCGTGGCATCCCCGCCTGGATGCGCTGATCCTCAATGCCTCGGGCGGTCTGGAGACCGATCTCGTCGCCGCAGACCCCACGTACCCCATGCGCATCAATCGTGACGCGCAAGTCGCGCTGGTGGATCTCTTCCTCCCCACCATGCCGATGGGAGCAACCATCGTGTTCATCACCAGCCATTGGGCACACCTCTATGCGCAGACCCCCCAACTGCCTGCCTATGAGCCCGTTGCCGCCTCGAAATTCGCGGGCGAGCAGGCGCTGCGAGCGCGACAGGACGACTTCGCGCAGCGCGGCATCCGGTTGCTGGTGGTGACGGCGGATGTCATCGAAGGCACCATGACCCCCAAACTGCTCGAACGCGCCTCCCCTGGGCTGGCAGATGGCCGACGCGCCAGCCAGGGTCCCTTTCCCACTGCCCCAGAATTAGCAGTCGCCATCGTTGACGCCCTGAACGACAGCACCCTGGCCAATGGCGCGACCGTGGTGGTGGGTGGCTCGCTGGAATCCTTGCGCAAACACGATTAGACGGTGCCTGCGCACAATGGGTAGGGCGGAAAGCTGGGTAGCACAGTTTGGCTCATTCCTCCGTGCCCTCCCACAAGGCGCGCATGGCGGGGCTGGTTGCCAGCAGGTGGTCCAGTGTGCCCTCGGCAGCGACATGGCCATCCGTCAGCACAATGATATGATCCGCGCGGCGCAGCACCGCCCTGCGATGCGACACAACGAGATAGGTTTGCGTGCGCCGCGCAAAGATGCGCTCCCACAGCGTTGCCTCGGTTTCGACATCCAGCGCGCTCGACAGATCGTCGCAGACCAACAACTCGGTGTCGCGCACCAGCATGCGCGCGGCAGCCGTGCGCTGAATCTGCCCGCCCGAAAGCCGCACCCCCTTCGGACCCACCAGCGTTGCCAGCCCGTGCTCCATCACGCCCAGGTCGCGTTCCAGCACCGCGCTGTGGATGGCTGCGCTCAATTGCGCCCCACTAGCGGCGTGCCCCATGACGATGTTGCGCTCTAACTGGTCGCTGAAGAGGCGCGGCACCTGCGGCGTATAGGCCACGCGGGGCGGCGCGAAAAAGGTGGCCGGGTCATCTACGCGAGCGCCATTCCAGCGAATCGTCCCCGTCGTGGCGGGCACCAGGCCCAGCAAGGCCCGCACCAGCGTCGTCTTCCCCGAGCCGATCCGCCCGGTGACCACCGTGAATGATCCCCGCGTCAACCGCAAATTGATCCCGGCGATGCCGCGATCCGAGTCGGGATAGTGAAAGGTCAGATCCGTTGCTTCCAGCACATCCAGCGTATCCGCCGCCGAGGGGCGGATGGAGGGCAGCGGCGGCGGATCGCTCCGCAGATAGAGCGGCGCATGGGCGACGGGGGTGCCAGTGGGCGCGCCCGCCAGCAAACGTTCGATGCGCTCATATGACACTCCCACTTTTTTGAGTTGGGCGGTCATCTCACCGAAAAAGACCATCCCCCCCGCCACACGCGTCAGATAGCTGACGAAGATGGCGAAGTCACCGATGGTGAAAGCCCCCGACCGCACCAACCCCGTGCTGAGCAGCAGCACGATGCCAATGGCGACATTCGCCACATTGCTGTTGAGCGTCCGCAGGATCTCGCGCAGCAGGCTATCCTTCAGCGCTGCCCCACGTCGGCCATCGTTGATGGCATGGAAGCGCGCGATGACGCCAGCCTCCGCCGCGGCCAGTTTCACCGCCTGCGCCGCGCCGAAGATCTCGCCGATGTGGTCGGTGACGCGGCCCGTCGCCTCGCGCATGGCCCGGCGATAGCGTTTGATGGGTTTGGTCAGCGCGTTGGTGACGAAAATCAACAGAATGAACGGCACGCACACCGCCAGCGTGATCCCGTGGTTGATGCTGAACATCACCGCCACGCTGACCACCGCGAAGACGGCGATGCCCCCAAAATCCACCCAACTTTCGATGGAGTCGCTGATCTCCACCACATCATCGCGGAAGCGGCTGATGGCCTCGCCCGGCGAATCGGGCAGGGGATGCGTGCCTGGCCCTTCCATCAGCCACGCCAGCATGTTGCGGCGGATGAGCGCCTCCATCGTGTACCAGAAGGCGATCCAGATGACCTGGGCCCCCGCGAAGAGGACGACGCGCACCAGCGTGGTCGCCACCAACAACGCGATCACCGTCCACACATTGAGGCCCGCCGTGCCGTGGCGCGTCAGCGCATCGAAATAGGCCCCCACGATCAACCCCGTGATGATGGGGAAACTATGGAAGGTCGACCACGCCACACAATTCAGCGCGAACAGGCGAAAATCATAGCGGAAGAGCCGCCACAAAAAGTTGCGCGTTTTCATGCCAGCACCTCTTCTAAACCACGCCGAAGCAGCGCATGGAACCGCGAATCCGCATCGACGGCCAACACGGCCCGCGTGCCAGTTTCAATCATGCGCCCGCGCTCCAACATCAAGATGCGGTCAGCGCGCTCGACCGTCGCCAGCCGATGCGCAATGATGATGGCCGTGCGCCCTGCCAGCAACCGATCCATCCCGCGTGCCAGCAGCGCCTCGGTTGCGGGGTCGAGCCGCGACGTTGGTTCATCCAGGATGACCAACCCCGGATCACGCAGCATGACGCGAATGAACGCCAGCAACTGCGACTCCCCAGCAGAAAGCCCACTCCCCCCTGCCGCTAACTCGGTGTCGAGCCCCTGCGGCAGACGCGCCAGCCATGCCTCTAGCCCCATCACCGCGATGGCGGCATGGATCTGGTCATCGCTGATGGTCGCGTCGAAGAACGTCAGGTTCTCGCGCACGGTGGCGTGAAAGAGTTGCACATCTTGCGTGACGACCCCAACGCGGCGGCGCAGGTCGTCCAGCGGCACGTCCGCGATGGGGAGGCCACCCAGCCGAATCGCGCCCTCGGTGATGTCATAGAGGCGGCACAGCAGGCGGGCGATGGTCGTCTTGCCGCTGCCTGTGTGGCCCAGCAACCCCAGCACTTCCCCCGCTCGCAGACCAAACGACAGGTCGTGCAAGAC
>JACDGC010000637.1 GCA_013815535.1 Ktedonobacterales bacterium | reverse complement strand
CCGCGACATTGGGCCAGACGAAGTTGACGCCGTTGACGGTCACGATGGCGCCAGGCGTCACCCCCGCCGCCGCGAGCGCTTGCAGCGAATAGCTGTTCAACCCATCGAAGTTGCCTGGGGTCGTCGTCGCGTCATCGGTGACGCCAACGCTATTATAACCGGTCGTTGCGGGCGCGCTGGCTTTCGTTCCCAAGGCAAAGATATGGAAGGTGCCCTTCGAAACGGTCGTGGGCAATGTGACACTCTTCAGCGTTTTGCCCGCCGTCAGCGGCACATCGGTATAGAAAACATACGTCTTGGTCGCCTGCTGGCCTTTTGGATTGTTGCGGACGGGGGTCGTGATGGCAATTTGCTCGCCAGCCACCAACTTTTGCGAGCCACCACCCAGCGTCCAATCATTGAACGTGATGGTATAGGTCTGCGTCGTCCCATCCGTATAGGTCAGCGTGATCACCGCCGATGATGGCCCACTCGTCGCTGACCCCAAAAAGCCCAACGTCGTCGCGCCAGCCACGGGGGTCATGGCGATCACTTGGCCGTTGGCCTTCCAATTATCGACGACACCAGCAGGGACATTCGGCCACATGAAGGTGACCCCATTGAAGGACACCACCGAACCAGCCACGATGCCCGCAGATGCCAAGGCCTGTGCCGAATAGCTGTTGGTGCCATCAAAATTGCCTTTGTTGGGGGCCGCGTCATCGGTGATACCCACGTTGTTATACGCGGTTTGGCCAGTCGGGGGCTGATTGAGCGCCGCGCTGGCAGTTGTCGCGATGGCGAAGACGTGCAACGTGCCAGGTGTCGCACTGGGGGGCAGCGTGACCGCCGTGATGACCTTGCCAGCCAACAACGCGACATCTGTGTAGTAAACATTGAAATTGTGCGTCTGGGGGCCGCTCTGCGTGTTGCGGTACGGCGTGGTGAGCACGACTGTGTTCCCAGGGATGGGCGTGCCTGTGCCCCAATCGCTGAAGGCCAAGGTGAAGGCCTGGGTGGTGCCATCGGCATAGTGAATGGTGCCGATGCCGCTGCTGTTGCCAGCCGCGCTCGCGCCGAGGAAGCACAGCGTTTTCGCGCCCGCAACGGCCGTGACGTTGATCGTCTGCCCATTGCTCTGCCAGTTGTCGGGTGTGCCCGCCGCGACATTGGGCCAGATGAAGGCCGCGTTATTCACGGGGATCGCCGCGCCTGGGACGACATGTGCGGCAGCCAGGGCCTCGGCGGAATAGCTGTTGAGGCCATCGAAGCTGCCAGGAACCGTCATAGCGTCATCGGTGATGCCGATGTTATTGTAGGCAACCGAAGGCGGCACCGGGGAAGGCGAGGGCGATGGTGAGGGTGAGGGGGGAGGCGTCGGCGTCGGTGTGACGTTCGACGGATTCAGACCAAAGATATCCAGGCTGTTGCCTGTGCCCACAAAGACCTGCCCATTGGCAACGACGGGCACGGTGAACTTGACGAAGCTCGACAGACCGTCGCGTCCCGCATTCTGGGTGCTGCTATACAACTCGGTGCCAAGGTTGGTCGCATCATAGGCACGCAGCACGCCCGCGCCACCAGGGTTGCAGTGGTCCAGCACGGGGCAACTGGCATTGGGCGAAATGGCCCACACGATGCCCGTCCCCGCCGCGCCACCGTTGCTGGAAACGGACAGATTTTCGCCCGGAAAGTTGAAGGTTTCGGGCGACTGGGACGTGGGCGTGGTTGAAAGCACGCCATTGGTGAGGGAGAAAGCTTTGATGTGATCACCATTGCCTGCCTCGAAGATATACGCCCCCGTAGGCCCCTGATAGAAAGCCGGCGTGCTGTAGATGGCACTATTGCCGACCGCCGCGCCAAGATTCATCTCTTGCAAGACTTTGTCGGCGGTCATCAGGGTCTGGTTGTTGCAGGGGTCAGCAACGACCGTGAATTGCCCCAAGTTCGTGCGATCCAGCAGGTAGATGCGGCCTTCTTTGCCGCCACCCAGGATCTCGTAGGGATGCGCGCCGCCTTGGGTCGGCAGCAATATCGCGCCGCCCGAGCCAAGGTCGCGGTCCAAGTTGTTCAAGCACTGCGCGTTGAATGGGGTGAAATAATCCAGCACATTCAGGCCATTGGTCGTGCTCAAGTGGATGAGCGACATGCCCAAATTCGTGTTGGTCGCGCCGCCGACGTTATAGTCGAAGGTGCCATTGCCAGATTGCAGATAGATGCTGTTGTCGCTGGGATCAACGACGATGCCATTGCCATCATCCCAGAAGCCGCCACCACCGCCATTGGCGGTGTCATTGAACACATCCGTCTGCTGCAAGGTCTGGGCGTTGAAACCCACAATCCAACCGTGGTATGGATATTGGTCAGCGAAGCCAGCATAGGTGATATAGACTTTGCCGTTGAGCAGCAATGGATTCATGCGCTCATTTTCGGTGACGGCATTGAAATGGATCACCTTGTTGACGTTGCCGTCGCCCTTGCCATTCGCAGTGGGGTTGACGACGATGGATGGGACGATGTCGAGGCCTGTGGCGGTGTCGATGCGGTGGATGCGATGCATCACCGTGCCGCTCTCGATGGTCATGGCATCCACGTAAAGGTTGCCCGTCGCGGGATCGATGACGGGCGTGCCCGTGATGCCGATCTCGGGGGTGATATCCTTGAAGCCGCCAGGGTAAGCGACCGCTGTTGGCACCGATGTGATATTGGTCCCCAAGAAGGAGGTATGCCAGAGGGGCGTCGTTACCGCACGATCCGCATCAAAGGCATACAGGCTATCGTGCTCGGTCGCCACGATGACGACGTTGAAGGTGCCCGCGCTCATGTGCAGATTCGGGACGAAGAGCGGTTGGGCATAGATCTGTCCGTCAACGGGATACGAAATCAAACGACCAAAATTGCTCGTGGTGACATTCGTGGTAGTGAGGATGGTTTCATGGGCATTCCAGCCCGTGCGGGTGGTGGAATACTTTTGCGTCAAAACGGCGGTGTTTGCCGGGGCAGCGGTGAAGAGGTGGCTGAAGGCTTGCGCCGTGCCCCCAAAGAGCGTGCTGGCCCCAAACATTGCAATGAGCGTCGCCAGAACCACAGTGACGGCAGTGGCACGCACGGTGCCACGCTGC
>JACDGC010000030.1 GCA_013815535.1 Ktedonobacterales bacterium | reverse complement strand
GCGACCAGTGGCAGCGCCTCTCGCACACCCTGACCCCCTATTGGTTGCCCGCCTATGCCCCCCAACTCAATCTGATTGAGCGGGTCTGGCGCTGGCTCAAATCCAAAATCGCTTGCCATCGGTGGTGGAATGCCATGGACCAGTTACCGGCGGCCACCGAGACCTTACTGGCTGCTGTCGAAGTCCATTTCCACACCACCAACGGACCGTCGTTTCAGGTGGTCCAAAACTTTTACCATTCCGCTTAGCAACTAAGCGCGCTCCGCCCCATCATACCCCTTAAAGGTCACGGGGTTTTTGGTCTTGAGGAACCTCCTCAGCAGAGAAGCCATGTAGGCTTGCTTTAACTGCGACCGCGAGAGGGCATAGACAATGGCGAGGATGAGGAACATCGTCGTCACAGACGTATCAACCTTGGTCCCCGCGATATGGCTGTCCTGCAACAGCTTGAAGGCAATGGCAGTCAGCCCCAGCCAAAACTCTGAGCTTTCAAAGGGACCGTGCGACTTGGGCTCAATGAAATTAGACGAAGGAAGGTCTTGATCAGACCTGCGCGACTGCATAATCGTTTTAATGACAATGTAAAGACCAATGCCAATCGTGAGCGCAATGGGCAACCAACTGCTGCCACCAGGCAATGATTGCAGAAACGACGACGAAATGCCCCATTCGCTGAGCAAGAATGTCGAAACGACGGTGACGAGTGATGTCCAAAACTCCGGGTTGAGAAAACCGGAGAGGGGCGGAAGCTTTTCGGGGGACATGGAGGGGTCCTTTCAGGACGTGGCGGGCCAGCGTGCAACGCAAACGCGGCGGCTAAGCCAGGGTCGCAGCATCCAGGCCGAAGAGGATAAGCAACTGAAATGGGTCTGAGCGTTTCTTCACCAACTCTTTGACCACTGGGATGCGATCCAGCAGCGTTGGCGCGCTGGTGAGCGCCAGCGACGAACAGGAAATGACGCTGAACTGTTGCAGCGCTGCGTTCACTCCCCCCGCTGGAGTAGGTGCCATGAATTGAATGGTACCTTGGGGATCCACGCCAAAACCTGCCAGCGTCTTTTCGAGGGCTTCGTCGAGCCATTTGCGATCATCTTTGTGCAGACGAGGGGTGAAAAGAACGATAGACAGCATCTCAGCACCATGGCGGCGAGCGTCGGGGGTTATCCACCCGAAGCTGGTTGGGGGCCGCGTTTCGGGCGTGTTGAGCAGATCGCGGAGCGCAGTCGCCATGGAATCGACCAGGGCACTTTTGGCGCTAGCGGGGAACCGCCCTTGTAATAGCGCCCAGGGCGACCCCGCACGCGGCGGCGCGACCTCGCTCAGCGCCAGTGCCACAAACGGCGTCTCGGTGCTGCTGAGTTGTTCTCGAAACGTGGTGCGAAAGGTGCCAGATTCTTCCGCCGTGAGCAAGATGCCCAGCTGCCGTGCCAAGGTATCATGGTACTGCTTCGTCTGCGACTTCAGCTCGGCATTCTTGCTGATCAAAATGGCCCGTTGCTGATTGGCAATGAGTAGCGCCTTGAGTGGAGCAAGCGGATTCTGCGCCTGGGCATAGTGAGACCGTTTGGTGAAAAAGATGACGATGATATCCGTAGCTGGGACATCTTCCTTGAATCTGTTGATAGTCTGCCAACTTGTCATCATCAGTTCGGGCCGGGCAATGAAGTCCTCATCAAGCAGCACCACCACCACCTTGGGGCGCGTGACAGTGGGGATGCGAAACCCTTGCAGCAGTTGTGACAGCGCAGCCACGTCTTCCGCTGGCGAGACACCCGGTTTCTCGATCTCCTGCGCCTTAATTCCCATATCGCGGAGCTTCTTCACGGCCATTTTGGCAGTGCCGCTGCATGGATGGACGCCGACGGAAACGATCTTGTCTTGCATCTGTTGATCACGGCACGCTCGACACAAACTCAAGGTGAAAGCCTGACTGCTAGTTCCGGCACAGATCAACCCAAACTCGCTGATACTTACTGCTTTCTGCACGTTCGTCTCTTTCTTCCTGTGTGACACAGCATGAGGCATGAGGTCGGCTCAGGGCAGCACCGGCGGATCGAGCGTATAGGCATTCTGGGAAGAATGGAACGAAAACTCCGTCTAAGCCTTATGTCAATTAACCTGCCCAAAAAACGTATGCTTTATGCCGTGGCGAATTCATTCGCTTGCTTCTGATGCGCTCCACCACAACGGACCGACGCTCTCCCCATGTCGATGATGACGAGTGGTGGGCGTCAGTTGAACAGCCCGCTGGCCGCGCTCATTGCTCTAAACTACGACGCGGCCAGCGCCAGACCACGATGGCGATGATGAACCCGAGCAGACTGGCAAGGGCCAACCACCCCAGGGAACGAGACCGCCCGGAGAGCAACTCGTACAGCGCTTCGGTCACGATCAAGAGCTGGGCAATGAAGATA
Source organism: Ktedonobacterales bacterium (assembly GCA_013815535.1). Taxonomy (GTDB): domain Bacteria; phylum Chloroflexota; class Ktedonobacteria; order Ktedonobacterales; family JACDGC01; genus JACDGC01. The sequence goes on along the minus strand of JACDGC010000030.1, from coordinate 12,393 downwards.
AACGCGACGACGAAGACCTGACCTTCGACGATGGCACCGCGCCCCGGTAATCCTGGGAAATACGGCGCAGGACGCAGGCCACGCGCAGTTCTGGCCGGGCGGCGCACGGGCGGATCGTCGGGATTAGCGACAGGGCGAACGGAGCCGTTATTGGGCGTCATCGCAATTCCTCTTTCACCGCGTAGATCGTGTCGCCCTGAATCGCTAGCTGGATCATGGGCAACGGCCTGGTCGGGGGCCCAGCGACGACATTGCCCGTGGCGGGGTCGAAATAACCCTCGTGGCAGGGGCAGTGCAGTTGCTTTTTGCTGGCATTATAGAGGACGGCGCAGGACAGATGGGTGCAGACATCGCTATATGCCACTAATCCCACTCCCGGTAAATTGATGAGAATCCCCTGCGCGTATTGATCGGGGAAGTCAAAGACCTTCCAGGCATTCTCGGCGAGTTCCCCCACCTTCGCAACCGGGGTCGCTTTGACGCCTGCGCCGGTAGGCAGGTTGCCCAGAATCGCCAGGGCAGCAGTCGCCAGGAAGAGCGTCCCTGAACCAGCGACCAAAAAGCGCAGCAGATCGCGCCGCGTGACGAATTCATCTTCCTCATGTCGATAGGGGAACTCTTGTCGCCATTCTTCATTGCCACTAGCTGTGGATTGGCGTGGTGACGTATCCTCCGGTTTTTCTTGGTCCTGGACATCGGGTTGACGTCGCGCAGCGCTATCATGTGGCATGGGTGGCCGTCTCCTTCTCATCCCAGCGGGGTAATATGTGAGGTTATCCCCGCAACGGGCTGGGGATGGCTGGTTCTGGGGTCGCTGGCTGACGTGGTGCCCAGGGTTGCGGTGGTGCTGCGCGGCTGGGGATGCCCGCCATCTCGGCATCTACCCACGGTTCCACCTCTTGATCCGCCATGGGTGCGGGGGCCAGCCGCCCCAACTGCGCTTCGGTGGCCATCGCCAGCAAATCCAGGGTTTCGGTCTGTTCGGTCAAGATGACGTAGTTGCGCGTCTGCACCCGTTGTTTACCAAAAGCGAATTGATTGACCGGTTTGGCACCTTGTTGCGTGCGCCCCGCTGCGACGAATTCTTCGTAGGTGCCATAAAAGAGTGCTTGCGTGGGGCAGACCGTCGCGCACATGGGCGCTTTATCCTGGCTAGTGCGGTCATAGCACATGTTGCATTTCCGCATATAGCGCTGTGCCACCTGAAATTTCGGCACCCCAAATGGGCAGGCATAGACACAATTTTGGCAGCCAATGCAGCGCGTCTCGTCCGCTTGATGGACGATGCCGTCGGCGCTCACCAAAATGGCCTGGGCCGGGCAGACCTGCGCGCAGGGGGCCAGCGGCTCTTCGCAGTGCATGCAGAGCGTGGGGGAGGTGGCGACGGTGTTGCGTCGCTCAATGTAGTCAATGTAGATCATGCTCTCACCCTTGTGGGTGTCGCATTCCCGGCACGCGGCGACACAACTGCGACAACCGATGCAACGAGTGGCATCCAGAAATATCCTCTTCATCCTAATCCTTTCTGCTTCATTCGGGGATCATTTGAACGTGGGGGCGGCGTCACTCCCCGCGCTGGGAAGCTCACGGCGGCTCGCCTGAGCTTTCGCTAACATCTCGATGTTTTTCCCTTGCGCCCAGTCCGGTGGTTCATTGGCACGTGTCGCGACTGCCGCGCAGACCTTGTATTCGGGAATCTTGTTCATCGGTTCGAGCACCGGGTTGGTCAAGATATTGGCCGCTTCATTGCCGCCGAAGTGGTAGGGGATGAAGAGCGTATCCGGGCGAATCGAGCGCACCACCAGTGCCGGTACGGTCATCTCCCCGCGACGCGTACGCACTTGCACCCAATCGCCATCCGCGATGCCAAGCTGCGCTGCGGTGCGCGGATGCATCTCGACCCAGGGAATCGGTGCCTGATCGATCAAAAAGGGGATACGGCGTGTCTGGTTGCCTGAGAGGTAGTGGTAAACGACACGTCCGGTCGTCAGCACCAGCGGGTATTCTTCGTCTGGCTCCTCTGCTGGGGGGATGTAAGCGATGGGATGGAAACGCGCCTTGCCATCAGGGAACCCAAAGCGCTCTTCATACAGGCGTGGCGTGCCAGGATGCTCAGGCGTGGGGCACGGCCAGAAGACGCCATTCTGGGCATCGATCTTCTCATAGGTGATGCCCCAATAATCCGACTTAGCTCCCTTGGTACACTCGCACAATTCATCGAAGATGTCGCGTGGCGAGCGGAAATTGAAAGAGTCCCCTTTGCCCAGACGATGGGCCAAATCACAGATGATCTGCCAGTCGCGGCGCGCTTCGCCGGGCGGTTCGACGGCGATATTGTATTTGATGACGCGCCCTTCGAGGTTGGTGGTGGTCCCTTCTTCCTCGGCCCAGACGTTGCCCGGCAAGACGATATCGGCTAATTGCGCCGTCTCCGAGAGGAAGAAATCCGTCACTACGAAGAGATCCAGCCCGCGCAGCGCGGCCTCCACCGTGTGTTGATCGGGCAATGACACCATTGGGTTCGAGCAGATCAGGAAACACGCGCGGATCTCTTGCCGCAGCATCGCGGGGATCATGAGCGTCGCTGGCAGGCCAGCGTGGGGCATGTCGGCTTCATCGATGCCCCAAATCGCGGCGACATGGGCGCGGTCTGTGAGATTCTCGATGCTGCGACAGCCGGGGAGTTGTGAGGCTTTCTGGCCCATCTCGCGCCCGCCCTGCCCATTCCCCTGGCCCGTCAGGGTGCCATACCCGGCCCCCGGTCGCCCAAAATTACCGGTGGCCAGCGCCAGATTGGCGCAGCAGACGCCATTATCGACGCCTTTGCTTTGGTGCTCTAGCCCGCGCGCGGTGTAGAGGAGCGCAGCATTCGCGCGGCCATACATGCGGGCGGCTTCGATGATCGTCTCTGGGCGCAGACCGCAGACCTTGGCCACCCGTTCGGGTGGGTACTGCTCGACCATCGCTTTGGTCTCTTCCCAGCCGTTCGTGCGCGCGGCAATGAACTCCTCATCGACCAGGCCTTCGTGGATGATGACGTAGAGCATGGCATTGAGCAGGGCGGAGTCTGTACCAGGACGCAGCGGCAAGAAGATATCCGCCGTGCGGGCGATGGGCGTCTGGCGCGGATCGGCGACGATGAGTTTGCAGCCGCGATCACGCGCTTGCCAGAGATAACTGGTAATGATGGGGAAACACTCGCCGATATTCGCGCCGATGACGAAGACACAATCGGCGTGCAGCATGTCGCTGATAGGGTTGGCTGCGCGGTCCAGCCCTAGGGATCGTTCATTGGCCCCGGTGGCCGACGACATGCACAGCCGCCCATTATAGTCGATGTTTTTCGTCCCCAGGGCGACGCGGGCAAACTTGCCCATCAGATAGCATTTCTCGTTGGTCATCGACGAGCCGCTATAGACCGAGACCGCATCCGCACCATGTTCGCGTTGAATTGCCTGAAATTTGGTGGTGATGGTGTCGAGTACTTCATCCCAGGTCGCGCGCTCGAGCGGGCTATCTTTGCCATGACGACGCATCAAGGGGTACGTCAGTCGGTCGGGATGATTCACGGTCTGATAGGCCGTGGTGCCTTTGGGGCAGAGCATGCCGCGATTCACGGGGAAGTCTTCGCGGGGTTCGACCCCCACCACCTTGCCCGCCGCGACCTTCAGGTACATGCCGCACTGCACGCCGCAATAGCAGCAATGGGTGGGCACATAGGCGTCGATGGCCTCGTCGCTTTTCCATGCCGGGCTTTTCGTGCCGGTCGCCAGGTCATAGGTTGGCGCGGGCAGACGGCCGTGGAAGATCACTTTATCAACACTCACCAGTTTCTCCTTTATTGGGTGGCAGACGCGTCATCACAGGAACTGATTCCCCTCTGGGCTGATCGTGGCCATCATGGCTTGACCACGCATCACCCGCTTGCACGCCGGGCAGAGATCCTGCCACCACAGCGCGTCAGTGTTGGCAGGTTGCTCGGCCACCGCGATGTTGGCTGCGGCGGCGGGCAAAGTATAATCTTCGCCCACATCGGCCAGCGTTTGCTTGAGGTCGCGGATGAAACGCACGGTGGCGAACTCGGTGCCGCAGCGGGCGCAGGGCTGCATGGCTTCATCGCGCGTGATTTGCGTATAGAGGGTGACGCCGACCGTCGCGGGGCGCTCCACGAGATGAAAGAACTTGCCAAAGGGCAACGAGATCAGCCACAACACGACCACGATCTGATGGGTGAGCGAGATGAACCAATAATAGGCACCACCCAGCCAGGCGCTATCGGCTGTGAGGGCCAGCCCGGTGAGGGCAATCGCCAGCAACAGCACCAGCGGCATCAGGTCGAACCGGAAACGCTGCACCGCAATCACCGCCAGGTCATGGAAGCGGCGATGGAAGGCCAGCACCAGCCCGATCAGCAACAGCGCCGCCGTGAAATCGAGAGCATGAAAGAGCAGGAAGCCAAACAGCGAATCAGCGGGGAAGCTGACGAAAGGAAACCCCACCATCCAGATCTGATAAGCTCCGGTGACGGTTTGGGTGAAACGCAGCCAACCAAACGTCAGGGGGAACGTGATCGCGCACGAGAGGATGACCCCCCAGAAGAGGCACTGATGCATCACCCACCGATACCATCCGCGTTTGCGGATGAAATCTTGCGTGAAGAGGTCGGTAATGATGGCTTTGGGAATCAACACGGTGTAGCGCCGAAAGTTGGCGAACGAGAAGAACATCTGCCAACTACGTCGCCAATAGCGCCCGGTGGGTGGCCGCGCGATCCAAAAGGTATATTTGTAGGTCACAGCGGCTACAGCGAACACCGTCCCTACCGCGTAGCCGATGAGGGTCGCATCGAACCAGTGAAAGCCACGTGAACCGATGGCGATCAGCAACAGCAGGACAATCGCCGCTGATGCCCCATAGAGCAAAGACCGGGTGCGGGTCTGCATCAACGTTCATTCCTTTCGCGTGCTAGGATAGAAACAATGAACCGCATGAGGAGGATACGTTCCATCACTTACCCTCTCAGCGCCGTGATTTTGGCGGGCGGGCAGAGCCGCCGTATGGGACAAGATAAAGCCATATTACGCCTGCCAGGAAATGTGCAGACGCTCATCGAGCGCACCATCGAATTAGCGAAAACGGTCACTGATGCGATACTCATCAGCACGAATACTCCGCTGCGTTACTCATGGTTGGCCTATCCACAGGTCACCGATTTGACTGATACCCAGGGTCCGCTGGCGGGCATCGCCGCCGGGTTGCGGGGCAGTCCCACCTCGTGCGTCTTGGTCTTAGCTTGTGACCTCCCGCTATTACAGCCCGCCGTCGTCCAATTTCTCATCGAGCAGATGCTGCCTGCGGATGATGCAGTGGTGCCGCGTCATGCTAATGGTGGCTGCGAGCCGCTTTGTGCCATTTACCATGTACGGGCATTACCTACTATCATGGCGCATCTTCAGCGCCGCCAATTTGCCGTGCGGCGGGTGTTGGCCGATATCGCCACGCATTGGGTAGATGATGACGACCTACGCCAGATCGATCCGCAGTTGCGCTCCTTCCGCAATGCTAACACACCAGCCGAGTGGCAGTCACTTTTCGCTGATGACCTCGCGTAAGCGCCGTCGCCTTGCATCGTGATAATTCCAGCGGAAAGCGCTGTCTGGCATCACCAGAACCCTTGTGGCGCATAGCTGAGGGGAATCACCGAGATGCATTCTCCAATCTCATAGAGTGTACGCCCTTCATCAGCAATGATCAGGCAGGTGCTCTGCGTGACCGTGGAGAATTGAGTGGGTAATTGGCCCCCTGCCAAGCGGACGCCGATCTGGTCGGCGGCCCAACTCAAGGTGCCGCGCAGGAAATGGCGTTTCTGGCTGCCGTTGCGGATCGGTTCCTGGCAGATGGCCTGGATGGTCGGCGGCGTGGGATCAAGCCCTTGCATGCGGCGGATGACGGACTGCACATAGAGCGTGCAGCCCACGAAAGCCGCTAGGGGATTCCCCGGTAGTCCGATGAATGGCGTATCCGCGCACCGCCCGAACGCCAGGGGCTTGCCGGGTCGCATGCGAATTTGCCAGAAATCAATGGCACCTTCGGCTTGCAGCGCGTCCTTGACCACATCGAAATCGCCGGTTGAGATGCCGCCGCTGCTGACGATGAGATCGACCCCCAGCAGGCGAATCGTTTGCAGGGCATCGCGCACCGCTCCCAGGCGATCCCGCAAGGTATACGAGGCGACCACCTCCGCGCCCAGGCGGCGCAGATAGGCAGCCAGCATGGGGGTGTTGGTGTCATAGATTTGCCCCGGAGCCAACGGCTGTCCCGGCGCGGCTAATTCGTCGCCCGTGCCCAGCAGTGCGACCCGTGGGCGGCGCACGCACGGCACCGAGGTGCGTCCCAGCGAGGCCAGCACGCCAATGCCAGCAGGAGTGAGCACGGTGCCCGCCATCAGCACGGTGCGGCCCATCTGCACATCTTCGCCGGGCTGACGTACGCAATTCCCCAGCGCGCACGGTTCACGCAGTTCGATGCGGCCATCGGCAGCCACGGTGACTAATTCATATTTGATGACTGCATCTGCGCCGAGGGGGATCGGCGCGCCCGTCATGATCTTGGCCGCCTGACATGGGCGCAGCGTAGCGGTCGTGCGTGCTCCCGCCGCGATGGTGGCGCTGACGAGCAACCGCACCGGCGCATCTGGGCTGGCCTGGGTGGTGTCTGCCGCGCGCAAGGCATAGCCATCCATCGCGGAATTGGCAAATGGTGGCAGGTTCAAGGGACTGACGATATCGCTGGCGAGGATGCGCCCATCCGCGTCATCGGGGGATGCGAATTCGACGGGTAACGTTGTGACACCCGCTACGACCTGTTTAAGGGCGTCATCGACACTCAGCACATAGAGCATTTTAACGTATCCCCGTGTGATATCCGGCTGCTACGAGCAGCACCGTGAGCAAGGCGACCACCATTTCTTGCATGCCAATGACCTTCGCCGGAATGGCCTGTTGCCGTGGCTGAAAGCCAACCACGCAGCGCACCGCCAATCCGATGAAGGCCACCGCCACGAGCCAGGGTAGCATTCCCAGCACCGCACAGATGATGCCGAGACCCGCGACAGCGAGATGCAGCATGGTAGGGAAAGTCCCGCGCATGGTCTGGCCACGCGCTTGACGGATGCGCGCCCGCACATAGAGGATGGCCGTGACCGCCCGCACCGCCAGGATGCCCCAGAGTGTCCAGGCGATACTGGGTTTGCCGCCCGCCAGTAACACCAGCATCGTCACCGTCGCGCCGAGCGCCACTGCTCCGGCGCACTCCGTCAGCAAGGCACGGTTCTGGTGCTGCGCCTGTTGCCAGATCTGGGTGGCCGCCAGGGGCGACGCGATCAGCAGGGGCAACCAGAATGGCTGCCGGGCTAGTAGAACTGCGCCGAGCAAGCCCAGCACCGCGACCGTTGTATAGCCCGCTGCCCAGCGCAGCGCCAGGGTAGTACGGGGATACCACTTGTGCCGCTGTTGGTCGCCCACCACCAAGAGCAATGGATGGGCCAACAAGAAGGTGGCAATGGCCGCCACCCCCAGCGCCACGCCGCCCACTGACGGCGCGAGCAATAGCCCCAGTAGCAGGGGTTCGCCGACAAAGCCCCAGCCACCATGTTCGGTTGGCAGTGCGACCAGTCGCCAGCGCACACTACCTGCCGCAATATTTGCCATGTTCCCCCTCTCGCGGGCATGGCTCATGCATCCATGCCCCTTATCAATCCATTATCTTATGAAACAAGCATAGCAGGTTTGGCAACCGTCTGCTGCGGGTGATTGGGGGTCGCTTCGCGTAGCGCCGTGATAGCGAGCACCAGGCAGACGACCGCCATCAACGCCAGCAGCACATAGCCCGGCGCGTAGGAGTGCAGCGTCGACTTAAAAAAGCCCAGTACCAGCGGCGGGAAGAAGCCCCCCAGGCCGCCGGCGGCACCCACCATGCCCGTCACCGTTCCAGCGTCTTTGGCGAAGTACTGCGGCACCATCTTGAAGACCGCACCGTTGCCCAGCCCGAGGAAGAGGGCAATTACTAGGAAGCAGATGGTCAGGATGGTGACTTGCTTTTGCAGCGCTAGTACCAGTGCCAGCACCGGCACGACCGCGAAGGTGCCGCGCAGTACCCGCGCCGCGCCGATTTTGTCGGAGAGCAAGCCACCGATGGGGCGCGCCAGGGTGGCCACCACAACGAAGATCGCCGCGCGATTCCCGGCATCGGCCTTGTCCAGGCCATAGAGATCGACCAACAGTTTCGGCAGATAGAGGCCAAACGCCACGAAGCAGCCAAAGGTGAGAAAATAGAAGAGGCTCAGCAACCAGGCCATCTTGCTCGTGCGCAAAATCCCCAGCCGTTGCCCCAGTGTCTGGGTCTGGGTCACGCGCTTTTCGTCGCCTGCGATGAAGTAAAAGGCGAAGGCCGTCACCAGCACCACGCCCGCAAAGACCAGGAAGACCGACTGCCACCCATGCGCCTTGGCCAGTGGAGGAGCGATGCGCGCCGCGATGGCCGTGCCGATGTTGCCCATGCCAAAGATGCCGACGACCAAACCCTGCTGCTCTGGCCCAAACCAGCGGCTGATGAAGGGCACGCCCACCGCGAAGGTACTACCCGCCATGCCCAGCAAGAAGGCCCACACGCAGAACGCGCCAAAGGAATGCGCCGTTGTCATGCCCAGAGTGGGGATGATGGTGAAGAGCAGCAAGGCCAGCATCACCCGGCGGCCACCGAAGCGGTCAGTCAACACGCCCATGGGGATGCGCGCCACTGAACCGAGCAGCACCGGAATGGCGATCAGCAAACTGATGGAAAAATCGTTGATGTGATATTGCTTCTGAAAGGTCGTTGCCAGGGGGGAAAGGAGAGACCAGATAGCAAACGAGACGGCGAACGCAATGGTTGCCATCGTGAGGGAGGCGTATGCCCGCACCTTGTTCATGACTCGAACCTCTTTCGTACCGGGAATGGTGTCCGATGAGTTCACCGATTCATTCAATAGTGATCGTCATCAACTTCACATTCCCAAAGCGCCGAATCTGGTGTCCCTCTGGGAGAGAATCAGGTCATCTTTCACGCTTGCTCTCATGATGGAGAGCGAAGCGTACTCAGGAGGCACCCCATTAGTTGGCGTCATCGGCATGGTATCCTGACTCGCGTAGTCATAGAATCGTCTCAAGCCATCTCACCATCCTCACAACGCCAGAGAAATTATCACAACGCAATCACAACTGGCATATGTCAACGAGAGCGAGCGAGATGCGATGGCATCATTGTTCAATGAAAACAGATGTTGGCGGCATTGTCTGCGACTTTTGTCATATGCTGGGGTGGCAGATGTGTTGATCACGTGTGCAGCAGCGAAAGGATGCTACCATGCCCCTCACCCACGAACAGCTACGCCTGGTGCCGCTGTTTGCTGGCCTTGTCTCCGATGATCTGACGCAAATCGCCACGATTTCGCGCGTGCGTGCCTATTCCCAGAGTACCTTGATCATTCTGGAAGGAGATGACCAGAACGATCTCTACTTTGTCCTGTCCGGGGTTGTGCGCATCTTCAAGACCTCGGCAGAGGGGAAAGAGCAGACGCTCCGGTTGCTGCATCAAGGGCAGACCTTCAACGACGTTCCGGCGCTTGATGGCGGCCTGCCCCCCGCCAGTGCCGCTGCCCTGGAACCCTGTGATATCCTCATTACCAACGGGCAGGCGCTGCGGCGGCTCATTGCCGAACATGCCAGCATCGGGCAGGCGGCAGTACAGGTGTTGACTCAGGCGCTGCGGCACATGGTGGGGTTGGTGGAGGATCTCTCATTTCGGCATGTGACGGCACGTGTCGCCAAGATTTTGTTGGAACAAGATGCGCTGATGCACACGCAACCCCATACCCATCGGTTCACCCAGCAAGAGATTGCGGCGCAGGCCGGCACCGCCCGCGAGATGGTCGGACGCGCCCTCAAAGAACTAGAAGCCGCCGGCGCGATCACCATGCAACAGGGGCGTCCGACCATCGTCCAGCCTGATTATTTGCGCATGCTCGCGCTCTAGGCACGTGCCTGACTCGTAGCAATACATCACCAGTTGTGCACTCATCATGTCTGCATCGATGAACCGCTCTCCTCGTCTGGTTCCATCGCTCAGGTGCCGGAATCGTCAGGCATAACCGGCACTTCATAGGGCTGGCCCGTCTATGCGCCATCAGATGCGACAAAAGTCGTAGGAGACTTCGCTGATTTTTGCTATACCTCATACAGAAAGAATGAGTTCGACTTTTTGAGGGATCACGAGAATTGAGGCAATCTCCATGTATCGTCCGCTGTTTTCCTGCACCGTTTTGGCCACGGTTATCCTGTTGTTCGGCTTCACCGCGTGTGGGCCACGCCCGCCAACTGGAAACGTGGTAGAGATGAATGGTGATATGTTTACTCGCACCGTGCTCACGATGCCAGCCGGCACCAGCGTGGCCTTCACCGACGACGTGGGCGGCGCGACGCACTTTCTGGCGACCGGCACTGATGGCAAGTATGCACCAGAGGCAGGGGCACCCAAGGAGCTAACCACCCCGATCGGCGTGGAAATCGTGGGGGGGCAAACCCTGCACCTTGTCTTTACGATGGTGGGAACCTATCACATCATGTGTACCATTCATCCGATGATGAATGTGACCATTACCGTAAAGGCCTAAGCGATGAATGAAACATCTTCGGCGTCTCCGCCTCTTTCCCTGGCCGGGGCAATGGCGCAGGGGCAGCACAAGCGATTTGTAGCCCTCCCCTTGGCTGGGCAAGCCGCATTTGCGCGTGTGACGCCACTTCTGCGCGGGGCGTTGTTGTTGGGGGTCGGCGGCGGCTTTCTCCTCGCCACCATCTTGACTATTTCCGCCGCGCTGCGCGTTAACACCGGCGTCTGGTGGGAAGCGCTGGCCCAAGCGCACGGGTATTTGCAACTCTATGGCTGGGCCGGGCTGTTCGTGCTCGGTGTCGCGCTGCACTTTCTTCCGCGCTTACGCGGAACCCCGCTGGTCATGCCGCACCTGTTGCCCTGGATCGCCGGATCACTGATCGCCAGTTGCCTCTTGCGAGGCTTCTGCCAGCCGTTGATCGCCGTCTCAGATGCTGGGGTCTGGCGCATGGGTCTGATTGCCAGCGGTGTGCTGGAATGTGTCGCCATTGGCCTGGGATTAACAAGTGGAGTGCTGACCTTCACCCATGGTCCATCCTTGGCACAACGTCCGGCATTGGTCAAAGTGCTGCCATTCATCGCCATCGCCTTTGGGTCGTTGGGGCTGGCGGCAGTGCTCAATGGCGCGAACCTGCTTGCGGTCTCGCATGTATCATTTGGTTTGGTGACTGAGCCGGGGGATACGCTGAATGTGACCCTGGGGATATTTGGTTTCTTGATTCCCATCGCGCTGGCCATGTCGGTGGTGGCCCTGCCGATGTATGCCGGATTGCAGGCGATTTCGGCGCGCTTCGTCAGTAGTGTGGCAGGCATCTATCTGGTGGGCTTGTTCGTCTACCTCATGGGTATCTTTAGCGGTGCTACCCCGACCCTTTTCAGTACCCTTTGCACCGGTCTGGGGTGGCTCGGCATCGGCGGAGCCATGCTGACGTGCGTGAGCGTTTTCCTGCGGATGATTCGCACGCGTGGCAGCATGCCGGTGCACCTGATGCGGTTGTCACCGACACCGGAGCGGATGCACTATGCCTATCATGCCCAGATCGCGGCCCATCGTGCGGTGTATGGTCCGTTCGTGCCGATCATCGTCAGTGCCTATCTATGGGCTACCCTGGCAGCGGTGCTATTGCTTATCAATGGCGTCGCGCTGCTAACGACGGGCATTGATGTGGTGGCCATTGATGCCGTTCGGCATAGCCTAACTATCGGGTTCATCACCTTGCTGCTCTGTGGCATCGCACCGCGGATGCTTACGGCGTTTGCGGGCAAGAACATCGCTTCCCCCAAACTGGTGACGGCGACGCTCTGGCTTGGCAATAGCGCAGCGGCCCTACGCGTGGGGGCAGTGCTGTTACCTCTGAGCACAAGTGGCGCGACTCTCCTCCAACAGGTGGCGTTTGGTTTGTCTGGGCCATTGGGTCTTGCCGTCGCACTATGCCTGGCCATCAATTTGTGGCCGGTACTGGCAGTCTCAACCACAAAGACCCAGGCGGGGATACCCCCAGGGCTAACGCATGAGACTCAGAGAAGCAACTGAGCCATAAAATCATTATCCCAAGCTGCGCGTTTTCGTCTGCCTCGGACACTGCCAGTTGTGGCACTTTGGTAGATGAGATTGATGGCGATTTTGCGCAGCAGGGCCAGATTGCGCCGCGCATGCTGATCGCGGACACGGGATGTATCCTCCCCAAA
>JACDGC010000029.1 GCA_013815535.1 Ktedonobacterales bacterium | reverse complement strand
ATGCCGATGCCCAGGAAGCTGAGCGACGCCTCGAAGAGCATCGCGTAGCCAAAACTCACCGACAACGCGACGATGACCGGCCCCAAGACATTCGGGATGATGTGACGGCGGACGATCCACCAATTCGTCGCGCCGAGGGCACGCTCAGCCTGGATGAACTCTTGCTCGCGCAGGGCCAACACCTGGCCGCGCACGATGCGCCCGATGCCCGCCCACGACACCAGCCCCAGGCAGCCGATCACGACGAGATAATCCGTCAGCACGGCATCCTTGAAGACAGCCCAGTGGGTCGTACTAAACAGGTTCGTCGTCCAGTTGGTGATGGTGGGGCGCGTCGCCACGCCGATGAAGGCGGCGAACCACAGCGGCGGCACGGTCAGCAGGGCATCCATCAGCCAGGTCGCTGCCGCGTCGACCCAGCCGCCGATGAGCGCGCCCAACGCGCCCACCAGCGTCCCCAGCACCGCCGAGATGACGGTGACGAGCGTCGCCACCAGCACGGCGGTGCGCACGCTCATCATCACGCGGCTGAGGATGTCGCGACCCAACTCATCGGTACCCATCAGGTGTTTGGCGCTCGGCCCCTGCATGATGGCGCTGTAGTTTTGCGTCAAAAATTTATAGGGGGTGAGCAGCGGCGCGAAGACCGCCACCACCAGCAACAGCACAAAGACGGCGAGGCCCGCCATCCCCGCCTTGTTGCGGAGGAAGGTGCGCGCCGCGTCGCTCCACAGGCTGCGCGGGCGCGGGCTGGGGGCGCGGACCGGAGCCACGATCTCAGTAACCGCCATGGGTGATGCTCCTTTCACGCGGCCAGCCGCACGCGTGGGTCGACGACACTATAGAGGATGTCGGTCAGCAGGTTCGTCCCCATCAGCAGCAGCGCCGTCACCAGGGTGATGCCCGTCAACGTCTGCACATCGCCCGACCGCAACGCGCCATAGGTCAGCAGGCCGAAGCCTTGCAGATTGAAGACGATTTCCAGGAAGAGCGCCCCACTGATCAGGTACGAGGTCGTAAGCCCCACCACGGAGAGGACGGGAATGAGCGCGTTTTTCAGCACGTGGCGCAGGACCAAGCCCAGCTGTGCCAGCCCCCGCGCCCGTGCCGCCCGGATGTATTCCTGCGACAAGATCTCCAGCACCGAGGCGCGGGTGAAGCGCACCGTGGTCAGGCACGAGTTCGCCGCCAAGATGGCGACGGGCAAGATGCTCTGCTGGCTGAATAACCCATGCCAGCCGATGCCGACGCTGGGCACCAGATGCACCTGAATCACCAGAAAGTAGACCGCCAGCGGTGCCAACACGAAGAGCGGAATCGATGACAGCAACGTCGCCCCGCCCACAATCGCGTAGTCCAACGGCGAGTTGCGCGTGAGCGCCGCGACGATGCCGAGGGGGATGCCGATGAGCACCACCAGCAGCAGCGCCGCCAGCCCGATTTCCAGCGAGATGGGCAGCGCCTGGCCGATCAGGTAATTCACGCTGGGCTGGCCCTGGGTGATGTACGAGACGCCCAGGTCGCCGTGCAGCGCGTGCGTCAGCCAGTCGCCATAGCGCACGATCACGGGTTGATCCATGTGCAGCCGTTGGCGATTCAGCGCATACAGCGCCGGATCGATGCGGCCACCGCTCTGTTGCGCCGTCAGGTACGCCGCCAGATCACCGGCCCCATATTGGCCGATGACGAAGATGAAGCCAGTGATGACGAGCAGCAGCGGAATCATCGCCAGCAGACGCCGCAAGATGTAACGCAACATAAGCCATGACCTCATGTGAACGCGGTGGAAGGCATGCCAGATGCCTGGGCGAACGGACGCTACCTTCCACTATACAGGCCGGATCAATGCGCCGCGATGGTCACATCCTCCAGACCGGGCGACAGGTAGAGGTATTCGAAACCGCCACTGCCGTTGGCCGTGTGCAGGCCCTTGACCCACGGCGCGACCAGGGTGAAGCCCTTGTCGGTGAAGAGATCAATGGTCACGACCTGATCCACCCACGTCTGCAAGACCTTTTGCAGCACCTGGCAACGCGCGTCCAGCGTCGGTGCGGCGAAGGCCTGCTTCATCAGGTTCGTCACATCGGGCGCGTAGGGCAGCGTGAAGAGCGTCGAAGGACCAGTCGCCGGGATGTCTTGCGTCGGGATCAGCGGCACCAGATTGTTGAGGAAGCCATAGAGGTCTGGCTCACGGTCGCCCTGCGCGTTGGGCCACAGTTGGTAGGGGAACGGTGGCTTGTTGAAATCATTGATCGTGTCCTGGTGGATCTGCACATTGGTGAAGCCGAGCGTTTGTTGCAACACCTGCTGCAAGAACTGCCCCTCGATCTTATTCAATGCCAGGTCTTGCCCAAACAAGCCCAACTCGATGTTGATGGGAATGTCCTTGACGGCGGCCCCATATTTGGACTGCGCCAGTTCCGCTTTAGCAGCATTCGCATCAAAGGCGATGGGGGTGATGCTGTTCGCGGTGGGGCAGCCATCGGTGTTGGTGACGTGTGAGACGATGGGGCTGTAAAACTTTTGCCCAGCACCGCCGCCCAGCACATCCGCCAGCGATTGCTTGTTGATGGCCATGTAGATGGCACGCCGCACATGGATGTCATCCAGCGGCTTGTAGGGCGTGATGAAGAGTTGCTGCACGTTGTAGGTGTCAGCCTGCACCAGGGCGCTCTTCAGATAGTCATCGGTGTTGATGTTCTGCACATCCGCGCCACCCAGCGGCAGATCCAACCAATCCGCTTCTTTATTTTGGAAGGCGGTGATGGCCGTCGCTGCGTCTTTGACGAACGTCACGGTGACGTGTTGCAGCTTGACCTTATTGCCGTAATAGTTCGTGTTGGGCACCAGGGTAAAGCCCTGGTTCGGCGTGTATGATTGCAGCGCCAGCGGGCCAGAGAAGGCCACCCCTGGTTCTGTCGTCCAATATTGGTCATTAGTATACGTCTTGCCCTTGCCGCGCTGAATGTCGGCGGGCTTCACCGCGCTGGGCGAATCGACCATCAGCGCGTAGATGAAACCAGGGTCACGCTGGACCAACTGGATCTGCAAGGTGTAGTCATCCGTCGCCTTCACGCCCGCGACGGGGGCGGCATCGAACTCATTTGGTGTGACGGTGCTGTTGGCGTCAAAGACCGCCGCCGCGCCAACGATATTGGCATAGTAGCGATTCGCCGTGGTGCCCAGCAGGCGCGTCCCCTTGACCTTCGGGTGCCCCGTCATGATGTCGTAGCGCAGATCGAACTCGACATCATGCGCTGTGATCGGGGTGCCATCCGAATATTTCCCGTCTTTGCGCAGATGGAAGGTGTAGGTCAAACCATCGCTGCTGACATCGGGCGCGGGGGCCAGACCATCAGCGGTGGGGTTCCACTTGGCATCGTGGGCGACCAGCGGTGCCCAGAGCAAGCGCCCCAGGCCAGCGTAGGCACGGATATGGGGCGAGAGGTCGCTGGCTCCATAAAAGCTCGGGTCGGCCAAGACGCGCAGGTCTTGTTTGGCGCTGGAAGATGAGGTGGGGCCACAGGCGGCGAGAGTCGTCGCGGCCAATAACGCCACCAAGAAACCCAGGTAAAATTTTCGCTGCATCGAATGCTATCCCTTCTTGCAAGGTATCGAGGTGGGCACCATCCCGTGATGGCAATGTGAAGGGGAAGAGTGCCGAGGCGGGCGCATGAGCCAGACGATGCCGTGCCGCGCACAAGGCGCGTCATACCAGATCGAGGGCGTAAGGAGGGCGGGTGGGGAAAGAGCAAACCACATAGGGCGCACATTGCCTCCTGTTCGCCAATGAACATGGAATCGGGGGAATCTCTGCCTCATCGCAAGAGATGGTGACGCGGATGTGTCGCATCTAGCCAGATGTGCTTTCTCGATTATACCATACACATCAAGGGCCGATGGTGAAGAAGAATGCCTCCTTCTCACAAACAAACTGGCGCTACAGCGCGACCGTTGCAAGTGTTGGAGGATTTATAACATGGAAGTATCATACTTGTCAAGTGGTTATCGTGAGATCAAGTTAAACACATTTGCACGCTTGACCACCATCTTGCGTGATGTGTTATACTCTTGGACATGAAGGAAAGGCTGTGGCCTGACTCACCATCCCAGTTCGCGCCGGGTTAGCACGCCGCAGCGTCATTGATGAGGAACAGCTATGTTGGACACATCCCCCAAAGCCACAGATACCCTTTCGTATCGGCCTCAGTATGAAATGATCGCGGAGAAGATCGTGGCCTTCATCGTGGCCGCGCAGTTAAAGCCAGGCGACCGCTTGCCAACCGAATCAGGGTTGGGCGAACAGTTTGGCGTCAGTCGCGCCATCGTGCGCGAGGCCGTGAAGTACCTGAGCGCGACGGGGTTGGTGGGCGTTCGCAAGGGTGTGGGCGTCTATGTCGCCGATGTGCGCCCCACCGCGCCGCAAATGGGGGGAGCGTTTTCCTTGTCGGTCGAACCAGAGCAAGTCGAGGCCCTCTTCGATTTTCGTTGTCACCAAGAGATGCTGACAGTGCAACTGGCCGCTGAAAACATCACGCACCGCGAATTACGGGCACTTGAGGGCATTCTCCTGCGCAACCAACGCGCCGCTGAGGCCGACAACCTGGATGATTTCATCGAGAGTGACAACCATTTTCACCATGCCATCGCCGCCGCGACGCATAACCCCTTCTTCATCGAGATCGTAGATAACATCTTGCGGCAACAGCGCTGGGTGGTGAAGCTGGTGACGGGCGGCGCGCCGGGGTCGCTGCTCGACTCTGTGGCGCAGCATACGGCCATCCTCACGGCCATGCGCGAGGCGACGCCCCAGGTGGCCGCGCAGATGATGCAGCGCCACGTTGAAACCTCGCTGGCTAACTATCGCAGTGAAGTCAAGCGCCGCCTGGGGCAAAGCGAAGATACGCTGCCCACAAACTAGCCATTAACAGCGCGTTCCCTCCGCTCTGACGCAGCAAGAATCCCCTGGCGAAAGGATCACCGATGATTCACCGCGCCCCCGCTCTCTCCATATCGGCCATCGACTGGGGCATCGTCCAGTCGCCGCCGCCCATCTATCGCCCCGCGCCGCTGTGGAGCTGGAACGAGACGCTGCCGCTGGATGAGGTGCGCCAACAGGTGCGCGAGCTGGCGCGCGGCGGCCTGGGCGGGGCCTTCATGCACGCGCGCATTGGCCTGACAACCCCCTATCTGGGTGAGGAGTATATGGGGGCAGTCCGCGCCGCCGTGGAGGAAGCCGCGCGTTTGGGCCTGCATATGTATCTCTATGACGAGGATCGCTGGCCCAGCGGCTGGGGTGGGGGGCAAGTGCCGCTGCGCGACGAACGCTTCCGTGTGAAGTGGCTCTTTCGCGCCGCCCCTGGCGCGGATCCGCCCGCTGGCAACCACCTGACCCCCCTGCACCGCGATGCCGATGGCACGCGCTACTATCGCGTCGTCAGCCCACTGGGCCACCCCAACTTCAGCGGCACCGCCTACGCCGACCTGATGGACCGCGACGCCATGCAAGCGTTCCTGGAGGTCGCCTATGAGCCCTTTGCGCGGGCAGTGGGAGACTATTTTGGCAATGTCATCCCGGCGATGTTCACCGACGAACCGGCGATCACCTACCTGGCCGATTTGCCGGGCATCCCACGCCGTACCCTGCCATGGACCGATGCCCTGCCTGCACAATTCGCTCAGGATCATGGTTATGATCTGCTGCCCCATCTCGGTGAACTCTTTGAGGATGTCGGCACGTACACGGCGACCCGCACGGATTATTACCGCACGTGCGCGGGCCTCTTCGAGCGCAACTATACGCAACAACTGGCCGAGTGGTGCCGCGCGCATGGCCTGGCCTTCACGGGGCACTATATGGGCGAGCATTCCCTCGCCTTCACGCTGGCGTGGGACGTCACCACGCTGCCGCACTATCGCCACGAAGATTGGCCGGGGATCGATCACCTGGGCTTGCAGGTGCAAGAGGTCATCACGCCCATCGGCTGCCGCAGCGTCGTCAACCAATATGCCAAGCCGCGCATGATGAGCGAACTCTACGGCACGGCGGGCCAGCACCTCACCTTCGCCGACCGCAAATGGATCGCCGAGCAGCAGATCGTGCTGGGCGTCAATTTCCTCGTTCCCCATCTCGCCCTCTTCACTATGAGCGGCGAACGCAAGCGCGACTATCCCGCGAATCTCTTTTATCAGCAGCCCTGGTGGCCGCAAAACCACGTCATCGATGACTACCTCAGCCGCCTGTGTGCCCTGATGAGCCAGGGGCAGATGGTGCCTGAGTTCCTGGTGCTGCATCCCCAAGAGAGCCTGTATCCCCTGCGCCGCCCGCCGCAGCCCGACGCTGGCGACTGGGCCTTTCACGACGCGCGCGACACCGAGCGCATCGCGGCCATCGATGATGCCTTTCAGTCGCTCAGCCGCACCTTGCTCGACCGCCAACGCAGCTTCGACTATGGCGATGAAGTGATCCTAGCGGAGGTCGGCGCGGTCGTGGCAAATGGGCCGCGCCCGTTGCTGTGCGTCGGTGCGATGACCTATCCCCTGGTGCTGTTGCCCGCGCTGACGACGCTGCGCGCGACCACGCTAGACCTGCTCGCAGCCTTTGCGGCGGCGGGTGGCCCCATCCTGGCGACTGGCCCCCTGCCGACCATGGTGGATGGTCGCCCCGACAGCGACGGGCGCTTGCAGCGATTCTTCGCAACAGCGGTCGTGGTGGTTGCGCCAACCGACCTACCAGCCCGACTGGCGGCACTGGCACCGCCGCAGGTGTGCGTCGGCGACGGCGGGGCGCATCCATGGTTGTGGCAACAGACCCGCGTGATCGGCGCGCAACGGTTGACCATGCTCGTCAATCTGTCGCGTCACGCTGTGGTGGCTGACACGCTGGCGCTCGATGGCGTCGG
Organism: Ktedonobacterales bacterium; assembly: GCA_013815535.1. Lineage (GTDB taxonomy): Bacteria > Chloroflexota > Ktedonobacteria > Ktedonobacterales > JACDGC01 > JACDGC01. The sequence goes on along the minus strand of JACDGC010000029.1, from coordinate 7,916 downwards.
CCCCCTTACTCGGTTGGATCTTACGGGCATGACGCAAACCCCCATCCGTGCTAACGATGATCCCGTGGTGCCATTTCCCCTGCGCCTGGCCCCCGGTGAATCGGCGCTGTTCCTGGCTGGTCCTGGCACACCGCCCTTTGCGCAAGCGCTCTCGCTGCCACCCCCTACCGCAGCAACCACCCTCACCGATTGGCAGGTTGAGCGGCTGGATGATAACGCGCTGCCGCTCGACTACGCGGCCTTTCGGTGTGGTGATGAGCCGTTCAGCGCACCCGTGCCAGTGCTGGCGATCCACCAATGGCTGACGGAGCGCGGGTACACGGGGCCAGTGACGCTGCGCTATGCCTGCACCAGCGACTTTGCGGGCGACGCGGGGCATCCGGTGACGCTCGTGGTGGAGCATCCCGAGCGCTGTCGCATCACGGTGAATGCTGTTCCCGTTTCCAGCGACGGCACCTATTGGCGCGATATCCGCTGGTCGCGGGTGCCGCTCACCTCGCATGTGCGCGTCGGTGAAAACGTCATCACCTTGGCCTATGACGACTTCCATCCCGGCGATATGGCGAACTATGCCGATGCGGCGGCCCGCTATGGCACGGAATTGGAAGCGATCTATCTCATTGGTGATTTCAGTGTGCCTGTGGTGTCACAGGGCGTGCAAGCTGATACGCTGCCCCTCGCGCCTGCCTTGCCCTGGCACCTGCATGTGCTGGAACCCGCAAACCATATCGTGCCACCCCAGCCGTTGCAGATGGGCGATCTCGTTCCACAGGGGTTGCCCTTCTACGCGGGGAGGGTGAGCTATCGTACCACCTTCGCGGTGCCAGACGCAGCGACGCACGCCGTCACGCTCACCCTGCCAGAACTGCATGTCCCCGTGGCGGAGGTGTGGGTCAATGGCGTGCGTTGCGGGGCGGTGGCCTGGGAGCCGTATCGGATCGACATCACCCAGGCGGTGCGCGCGGGCGGCAATCGCCTCGAAATCATTCTCTATCACAGTCTACGCAATCTGCTGGGGCCGCACCATAATCCCGCTGGCGAGACGATGTGGACGGAGCCGGAGGTATTGTTCGTCGGGCCGCACAGCTTTCGCCCGTTAGGCGCGGCATGGGCGGCGTCCCTCAGGGGGGGGGAAGACGCAGTGGCAGGCTGGACCCCAACGTATCGCGTGACGCCCTTTGGCTTGTGGTCTGAGGTGGCCGTCAGATGGACGCGTGCGTAGCAGTTATGCCACCATCCTTCGCCATTGCCGCCAGGTTCTTCCGTGAAGCTGATGAAATAAGAGGTCAGTAAATGGTGAAGATGTGGGATAGTAAAGTCAGGAGATGCTGGATGGCAACGTTCCTTCTCTCTCTGGTCTCAACCATTGAGAGTTGCTCCAGTGGTGGCCCCGCCACCTCGTCAAAAACCTTTGGAACTCCCGACATTTTGTTGATCGGGAACTAGGCTCCGCTTACCGTGCTTCGCCTACCTTGCTTGACGGATCGTGGCAAGCATTTCCTGCTCAAGGGTGATGAAGCAAAGAGCAGGCAACTGAGGCAGGCTAGACAGAGGCGGAAGGAGTGCGTCAGCCTCACTGACTCCGGACGTTACCCCTCCGCTGATAGGGTCTCCGGCGTCCCGTTGTGCGCTCTTGTTTGGGCGAGTTGTTGGGATTGCCAGTTATGCACGCCAGGCAGCCAATCCTTGTTTAATGGTGCCAATAGGCGCGGGTCGTCAGAACCACCGCCGTCACGCAGCGACTGCAGGTACGCGCGGTCCTGCTCAATCCGTGCGCGCACCTGCTCAGCGCCGCCGACGGATCCGTGACCAGGGATGACGACCTTCACGTCGTCTGCCACGTCCTCGATCAACTGCAGCGCGGTAAGGTAGTCCTTGATCGGGTCTACGGCGTCCAATTCGAGGAACGGAATCAGGATATCAGAAAGCAAGTCGCCAGCGACAAGAACGCCGCCCTTCTTGATCAATAGGGTTGCATGGCCCGGCGCATGCGCCTGATGTTCGATAATCCGAACTTGAGGGCCATCCCAAGGAATCTGCGTCGTTTCGGCGGGCAGACCGGTAATCTGGCCGAACAGATCGTCCAGTGGTATCTGATCGCTAATGTCGGGCGGTAACATCTCGGTGACTTGAGTTTTCCAATCCGCTTGCAACAGTAGATCTCGGATATCAGCTGCACAGCGGGCGGTACTATAACGAGGCGCTTCGCCGAACTTGGCGTGCCAGAGCAGGTGGTCCCAATGCGGATGCGTCGAGAAACCTGCCACAACAGGCTGCCCCAACTGATGAAGGTCGTTGGCGAGATCGGCCATTTCGTCGCCCGTTATTCCAGGGTCGATGAGCAACACGCCGGTCTGGCCTTGCACGACAATGGCATTGCTCTGTAAGAACTCGCTCTGATGGATGTGCACACCCTCCGCGACCTGCTTCAGCATAGGAACCCTCCGTTTGTAGTTTGCAACCGTTTGTTGAGACGGTAGCGTCTTCATGTCGCTATTCTATTCTCGGGCATCATAGCAATCACGGAATGGGGTGTTGAGTAGTCCCATTCTAGCGCGCTTCGAAGGACCTGTCTTAACCATGACTGGATACTGTTGGCGAACTCGGAACACGACCCATGAAGCAAGGTATCTCGTTGAAGGATGGTTGCTGTAAAGCGAGCAAAATCGTCGAGATCCTGAGTTCGCCAACAGTTGGATCGGGGTGTTCTTGAGGCACTGCTAGATGTCGCCTCCCCTTGTGGAGAGCACGCAGGAGCGTATCTGTTGAATGCGAACACCTACCGTGCGGCCCCTTGACTGGAGGAATCTGATGCAAGTCATTCATACCTGTTGCTGTGGTCTGGATATCCACAAGAAGTTTGTCGTCGCTTGCCTTCTCCAGATGGATACGGCTGGCGTGGTGCAGAAGGAGGTGCGGACGTCTCCCACGATGACGCAGGACTTGCTCCTGCTTGGCGATTGGCTCAGCGCGCGCCATTCTCGCAGCCTTGATTGCCGGAGAAACGGATGCCACTCGCTTGGCCGACTTGGCACGGGGACGCCTCCGCGCGAAACGCGAGGCCCTCCAAGCTGCGGTGGTTGGTCGGGCGCTGCCTCATCACGCCTTTTGCTGACGGAGCAGTTAAGCCACTGGGATTATCTGGACGAAGCGATGACGCAGGTCACGCAGGAGATCGAGCAACGCTTGCAAGAAGAACAGGTGGCCTCCTTGATACGGTGCCGGGGATGAGTCAGAAGGCCGCTCAGGTGTTGCTCGCTGAGTTGGGGAGCGACCTCCATCGCTTTCCGGATGCCAAACACCTCGCATCGTGGGCGGGCATCTGCCCCGGTAATGCCGAGAGTGGCGGCAAGCATCTGAGAGGCAAAACCCGCAAAGGGAACGTCTGGTTACGCCAGATCCTCATCGAGATCGCGCATGTGACTTCCAAGACCAAGGACACCTACCTGGCGGCTCACTAGCGACGCATTGCTGCTCGTCGAGGGAAGAAGCGTGCATTGGTCGCCCTCGCTCATACCATCCTCGTCATGATTTATCACATGCTCACCAAGTACGAACCCTATCAGGAACTGGGAGCGCACTATTTCGATGAACGCGAGCACGTGCAAGGAGAACGACGATTGGAACGCCGCTTGGAACGCCTCGGCTATGACGTGACGCTCCAACCCGTTGCTGCTCCGCAAACTGCCGTGGCGTGATCTTTCCTATTTTCAGGAGAGTATCGAGATGCGGAAGAACCATCAAACGGGATCAAGTCCCCCTTTTTCCCTGATTGGCTCGTGTTTCATCTGAGATGGCTGCTTGCGAAGCAACAATATGCTATGGTATCTGAGATGCCCAAAGTTACCCAAAACGCAGGAGGGGTTTCCTAATGTCGCGTCTCCCGAGCGCGCGTGATGGCCAACTGATCATCACGCCGGGTACCACGCCGATCATGGTGGGTTCAGCAGAATGGTTCGGCTGGCTGAGCGGTGAACGACTCTCGTTTACTTTTGCGAGTGCGCAAGGGACGTTTACCGCGCGGCACGAGGCGCGTGCCAAGGGCCATTTCTGGTACGCCTATCGACGCAAAGCCGGGCACCTCTCTAAGGTGTATCTTGGGCGAAGCGCAGATCTCACACTCGAACATCTCAATGAGGCTGCAAGTACACTGGCACATGAGCGCGTCACGGGTTGCGAAACACAAAGAGTCACAGTGACTACTCCGCCGATGATCGCGACCAAGATCATGATTCCACAGCCAGGACTTGACCCGATCGCGCGCCCGATCCTCATGGCGCGCTGCCTGGAGGCCATCGAGCATCCCTGCACCATCATTACGGCACCAGCGGGATTCGGTAAGACGACTTTGCTCCTCATGGCCAGCGAGGAACTTTTGACGCGAGGATGGGCGGTTGCATGGGTGACGGTCGAGGAAGCCGAGCACGACCCTATGCGATTCTGGCGCTATGTGCTCAACGCGCTTGATACGGCCATTCCAGAGGTGAGCAAGACGGCGCGACAACTGCTCGCGACACCACGCCCGCCCGCCGTCGAGCATATTGTCACGCTCCTCATCAATGCGCTCGCCACGAGCACCCAATCGGTGGCCCTCATCCTCGATGACTACCATCGTGCCGCCAATGCAGCGAACGATCTTGCGCTGACATTCTTGATCGAGCATGCGCCTGCGACCTTCCATCTTGTTATGGCGACACGCGCTACCCCCGCTTTCCCACAGCCACGATTGCGTGCCCACGGCAAAATCGTCGATTTCCATGTCGCTGACTTGCGGTTCACGCACGAGGAATCCGGACGTTTCTTGCGCGAAACGATGCATCTCGCGGTCGCCCCTGAATTGCTTGCCCAGATCGATGAGCGCACCGAAGGATGGGTTGCGGGTTTGCAACTCGCTGCGCTCTCGTTGCGCGAGCAACCTGCGGTTCCCGATGACCTGCCCCCACCACGTTATGTAGCTGAATACCTGGTCGAGGAAGTGCTCAATCATCAACCCGAAGAGGTTCAGAGTTTCCTCTTGCAGACTTGCATGTTAGCGCGCCTCAGCGGACCACTCTGCGACGCCGTCACTGGGCGTCATGATAGCACCACCCTCCTCGCGAAGCTGATGCAAGCGCAGCTTTTCATCACGCCACTCGATGCTGAGCATACATGGTATCGCTATCATCACCTCTTTGCCGATGTGCTGCGCGAGCGCCTCGCGCGAACGTCGCCAGGGCGGAGCATCGCGTGCCATTGGCATGCTGCTGCTTGGTTGCAAAGGGCTGGCCTGCTCGGCGAAGCGATCCCACACCTCATTGCTGCACAAGCGTTCGACGAAGCTGCCACACTCATCGAAGGTGAAGGTGATCGGCTCATCTTTAGCGGTGAGGTTGCGGGATTGGCCACATGGATGAATCTCCTTCCGCGCGAAGTCTTGTTAGGACATGCACACGTCTGCATTCTCTTTGCTGCGGGTTTGATCTTCCGTGGTGAAACCGCTGAGGCGACCACATGGATCAACGCGTTAACGGAGCATCTCCTACAACAAGCAAACGTCTCGCGTATCATCGACGGCGAGATTGCCGTCGTGCGCAGCATCCTCGCCCTCTTTTCGGGCGATTTCATCACAGGGGCGACCCTCGCTCGTCGGGCACTTGATCACTTACCCCCAGATGATCACCTGTTGCGGTTGTTGGCCATCTGGCTCATCAACATTACGGGGATCGTCGATGAAGAAGATCTCGGTGCCATCAGCAGACGCATGAATGAAATGGTTGAGCAGAGTAGCGGCAGCGGGAACATGCTCGTTGCCTATTTTGCCTTGATTACGCGCGCCGCTATCGAGATGCAGCAGGGCTATCTGCATCGCGCCCTCCATACCTGTCAGGAGGCCGAGCGTCTGATGGAATATCCCAATAGCATGATAACATCGATCTCGCGTTGCCTGATTGGTGATATTTTACGAGAGCGCAATGACCTCGCTGGCGCGGAAGTCATGATTCGGCAAGCAATGGCGCTGGCGCTGTACCCGAACAATGGCGAATATCTCATGGATGGCCTCATCTCCCTCGCCAAGCTCCATGCCGAGCATGGCAACGCCAGCGCAGCACTCGCGACCTGCGAGGACATCCGTCAGCTTATCAAAACCCAGCATCTGGCGGCGCTCGACCTGGAACAGATGGAAATGGCACGGGTACACGTGCTGATTATGCTGGGACAGTTGCACGAGGCTGCCCAGTGGGCCGACGAGCGCCAGCGCCTGCGCGAGATGGGCAAAGGGTTTCCCCTGTATCGCGATAGCGAAGATATCGCCCTCGCGCGCGTGGCGCTCACACGGGATCGCGCCGATGAGGTGTTTGCCCCAATGCAAGACATCTGTGTACGTGCCGAGCACAACGGCCGATTTCATGCCATGCTCGAAGCGCGTGTGCTCCTCTCCCGTGCTCATTGGGTAACTGGCGGCTGTGACGCCGCGTTGCATGAACTCGATAGAGTGCTTGCGGTAGCCGCCGCCGAAGGTTTCATGCGCCTTTTCCTTGACGAGGGTGAGCAGATAGCCGACATTCTCGCCAGTTATCATGCCAATCGCTCGCCTTCCCGCGAACGCACCTATGTGGTCAAAGTGTTGGCCGCATTTGGGCGCACGGTACCGGTCGAATCCCTTGCCATTCCATTGTCTCCGCGTGAGTTGGAGGTGCTGCGTCTCTTGGCGACGGGGAACTCGCATGGTGCCATCGCCGATGCCCTCATCGTCGCGCGTAGCACGGTCAAATGGCATGTCGCGCAACTCTATCGCAAGCTCGGCGTGAATGGACGTGTGCAAGCGATCACGCGTGCCCGTGAATTGCATATCATCGCCTGATTGGTACCCTTTTATAAACCCACCCTGCCCCCCTCCCTCTGCCTGGGGTCATGCCGCTCTCCGTGTGGATATCCTCACTAATAGAGACGGTCCCGCCACTCTAGGCGAGGCATGTCTTCACCAATAAGGGGAGCGAAGCAGACCCATGAAAAATCGCTATCTAATCGCCCTGGTGGCCGCACTCGGATTGATCCCCATCGTACTCGACAGTACCATCGTCAATGTTGCCCTGACGCGCATTCGCGAGGCGCTCCATTCCGATGTGAATACGGCCCAGTGGATCATCAGCAGCTATTTCTTGGCAAATGCCGCCACCGTCGTGGTCGGCGGCTATCTCGGCAATCGCTTTGGGCGCAAACGCCTCTTCGTGGCTGGCATCGCCCTGTTTACCCTCGGCTCGGTACTCTGTGGCATTGCGCCCAGCATCGGGTGGTTGATCGCCCTGCGCATCGTGCAGGGCATTGGCGGTGGGTTGATCTTGCCGATCGGCGCGGCCATCGCCTTTGAGGCATTCCCCCAGAATGAGCGGGCACGCGCGAGTGCGCTGATCGGCGTCCCGATCTTGCTCGCGCCGATTTTTGGGCCGATCCTCGGTGGATATCTCACCGACACATTTGACTGGCACAGCATCTTTTTCGTCAACCTCCCGGTGGGCATCATCGCGATGGCGGCGGCGATCTTCGTGTTACCCGCTGACCAACCAGAGCGGGCAGATGCGCCGCGCTTTGACATCCTGGGGATCACCCTCTCGACGCTGGGGGTTATCAGCATCATCTACAGCATTAACCTGGTGACACAGACCAACCCCGCGACGGTCACGGCGACGAATCCGGCGGGCGATCTCTATGGCTTCGGCTATTGGCTGGTGTGGGTGCTGTTCGGCGCGGGCCTCGTACTCCTCGGGATGTTTGCCTGCTATTCCCTGCGGATCAGCCGTGACCCCGCGCTCGATCTCCGTCAATTTGGGCGGCGCAACTATCTGGTGGCGAGCCTCATTAGCTGGACGGCCTCGCTTACCTCGTTGGGGTTGCTCTTACTGTTTCCCCTCTATCTGGAATCAGTGCGGATGCCCCAT
>JACDGC010000636.1 GCA_013815535.1 Ktedonobacterales bacterium | reverse complement strand
GTCCCGCTGCGCGGTCCCCGCGCCTGGACCCCGCTCGCTCGGGGACTCACTCGGAGGTCCGCTGTTCGCGGGCTCTGCCCGCTACGCCCGCCAGGTGGCTGCCGCCCCTGGACCCCGCCGGGCAGGTCGTTGGCGCTTCCCGGGTGTCTTGTCTCTCCACTGGGAACGTGGGCCACCCGCCTTGACCGCCACCCCACCCAGGCCATAGTCCCGGCGCTTCCCGCATATACCTGGACAGGTGGCTGAGCGGCTGAAGGCACGCGCTTGGAAAGCGCGCAACGGGGAAACTCGTTCGGGGGTTCGAATCCCCCCCTGTCCGCCATCTCTTCACATCTCCAAGCCAGCTCGCCCTCGCGAAGGGGGCAGCGCCGTAGGCGCGTTCGTTGGGGGCGCCGCCTGATGCGGCTCCCCCAACAAAAAGCAGCGCGCAACGGGGAAACTCGTTCGGGGGTTCGATTACCCTGTCCATAAGAATAGGTTTCACCCGCCAAGTTATGGCGGGTGAAAGATTTACGGGAATCCGCGCAATTCCTCGGGGTACACCGAGGTCGAGCCCAGGCGATGGGCACCGCTTCCCGCCGATTCGACGTGGAGACGTCGTCCATGAAGGCAAATTCTGTATGCCATTAATTTTGGGGTAGCCAGGGAGAAACGGCTTGGTTTCATTGCGACATGAACATCCGAATCGTCTGGTCGAGCTTATGTCCCAAGCGTCTCGGCATCTGGGTGGCGTTGCTGGCGATCGTCATTTTGATCTCGCCGGTTGTTTCCCAGCTGGCGGCCGAAGACCGTGAATTCACGCCCGCGTTGGCAGAAAAATTCGGTTTCATCGATGTCACCAAAGCTCCTTACGGTGCCAAACCAGACGGTATCACCGACTGCACGGTCGCCTTGCAACGGGCTATTGGCGACTGCGCAACTCCGCAGGGCGGCACCATCTATTTGCCAGCTGGAACGTATGTGGTGCGCGAGCGCGTCGCATGGAGGCGGAGCAACGGAGAATGGCGTTGTTGGGTTGGTCTTCAAGGTCAGGCGCGTGGCAAAACGGTGATTCAGCTTGCGAATAATTGTCCTGGATTCTCAGACGCCGACCACCCGCGTGGCGTGTTGCATCTCGCTGCTGGTTGGTTGTCAGACAATGGCCCTGACAGCCAAGGGGACGGTCGCAACGATGCTTATCACAACAATGTTCGCGACTTGACCATCGATGTGGGTCGCAGCAATCCTGGCGCCATCGGCATCGATTGGATGGCGACGAATCAGGGCGTCATCGACAGTGTCACCGTGCGCAGTGTCGACCAGACCTCAGGCCATGCTGGCATCGCCATGATCCGTCGCTGGCCGGGCCCTGGCCTGATCCGCAACACGATCGTGGAAGGATGTCGCTACGGCTTTGTGATCATGCATGGCAGTCAGTCCGCCACCATTGAAGGCCTTACGCTTCGCCACCAACGGGAGGCTGGGATCCTGTGCGATCTGAACTGTCTTTCCATCCGCCGCCTGGTGAGCGACAATCGCGTTCCCGCCATTCGCCTGACCAGCAGTTTTCCTGCAGATTGGGGTCGTTTTCCGCAGATCGTATTGGTCGATGCCGAACTTGGCGGCGGTGATCCCACGATGCCTGCCATCGACAACCGTAAGGGCTATCTCGTGCTGCGTGGGGTAAGGACTGCTGGCTATCGCTGTGCCGTGGAGGACCGTGGCACCGACGTGCCGACGTTGCCGCACGAATGGACGAGTGATACCCCGCTCGGGGTGTTTTCCAATGCGGGTCGCACGCTTGATCTGGAGGTGAAGGAAACACCTGATTGGCTCGAGCGCGATCCGGCGCAGTGGGAAAGCATCGCCGACCACGGTGCCGTCTCCAACGATGACAAGGACGACACCGCTGCCATTCAGGCGGCTATCGATGCGGGAAAATCGTCGGTGTGTTTTCCGGGCGGCGTCTATCACGTTCGCGACACCATCCGGATACACGGGCCGGTGCGCACACTCTTTATGGCCAATTCAATAGTGATGCCGTTGCCGGGTGGCGGCTTTGGCGACAAACTGCATCCACGGGCGGTATTTCGCATTGAAGATCCCACACCGGATCTCCCCGGAGTCATCATCGAGCGTTTTGAGATGCGGATGGGTAACGAGGCTCCCGGAGCGATCCTCTTCGAGCACGCCTCACCGAAGCCGCTGACCTTGCGCAATGCCATGCCACATGCCGGCACCGCGCCGTATCGCGGCCTGCCGGGGTGCGGTGAGCTCTTTTTGGAAGACTGTGCCAACCACACGCACAACCAAGCGTCTTGGATTTTTCAGGGTCCGCAGCATATTTGGGCCCGGCAACTGAACCCCGAGCTGGTAGCGACCAACATCATCAATCGTGGCGCCCACTTATGGATTCTCGGCCTCAAGACTGAAGACGGCGCCACCAACATCGCCACCGAGCGTGGCGGCACCACCGAGCTGCTGGGAGCACTCCTCTATCCGGCTGGGCGCGCGCCGCCCAACGGTACGCCAGCGTTTACCTGCATCGATAGCCGGATGTCGCTGAGTTGGGTGCTCTGCGATAATCCAGGAGGACCCTATCCCATCTGGGTGCAAGAGACTCGCGGCAGAGAAACTCGTGAACTGCTGACGCCGGCACTACCCGATGGGCGCCATCGGGCTGTGCCGTTGTATGCTGGTTGGCGCACAACGGACAAATGACCACTGCGATCGGAATGTCGTGATGCGAGACTTGAGGGACCGCTCGTAAATAAGAGAAACAAGCTGAGAGCGAAGTGACATTTGATGTAGCCCTACTTGCTGGATGCATAACCACTGGCTTGGCCTGGGAACTGCGCTGATCCTTGGTCAGAACCCCCGCGATGAATTTTATTGGGGCATCAGGGTTTCGTGTGGGTCGGGTAGCTCGCTCCGATCGGCATGAGGTCGAGTCCACCGAGATGGAAGAGGATAGCTCGGCGGAAACGCTCACGGTTTCGAATTCCACAGGCCATGGCCTTGATTTTCTGGATGCGCGCGTTGAGCGACTCTCCGATGGCGTTGGTTGAGGCGGTGACCACGGCATTGAGAATGCCCCAGAGGTGGTTCTTGATGGTGGCGGCGACCTTC
>JACDGC010000635.1 GCA_013815535.1 Ktedonobacterales bacterium | reverse complement strand
GAGGAACACAACACAGGAGGAACATCCCTTTGGCAAACGTCGTCGCCATGAAACAGTTGCTCGAAGCTGGCGTCCATTTCGGCCACCAGACGCGCCGCTGGAACCCCAAGATGAAGCCGTTCATCTTCACTGACCGCAATGGCATCCACATCATCGACCTGCAACAGACCGTCACGCGGCTGAACGAGGCGTATCGCTACGTCGCGCAGCTCACCGCGCAGGGCGAGTCGATCCTCTTCGTCGGCACGAAGAAGCAGGCCCAGGAAGCCGTGGAGCGCGAAGCCACCCGTGCTGGCCAGTTCTACGTGAACCAGCGCTGGCTCGGTGGCATGCTCACCAACTTCCAGACCATCCAACTCCGCATCCGCTATCTGCGCGACCTCGAGAAGCGCAAAGAGCAGGGTGACTTTGAGCGCCTGCCCAAAAAAGAGGCGCTGAAACTGCAAGAAGAGATCGACCGCTTGCAGCGCATCTTTGGCGGCATCAAAGAGATGCGCCGCCTGCCCGGTGCCGTCTTCATGGTCGATACCCGCAAGGAACACACCGCCATCCTCGAAGCGCGTCGCCTGGAGATCCCCGTGATCGCCCTGGCCGACACGAACTGCGACCCCGACGAGATGGATTACCCCATCCCGGCGAATGATGACGCCATCCGTGCCGTCGCGCTGCTATGCAGCAAGATCGCCGATGCCGCCATCGAGGGCCGGATGCAGCGCGAAGCGCAGTTCAAGGACGAGTCGGGCGAGTCCGCTGCCGCCACGCCGGAGGGTGAGGGCGAGCAAAAGACCCCCGTCAGTGTCGCCGACATCGAGGCCACCTTTGCCGCCGCCGATACAGCGCCCCAGACGCCACAAGCGGTTGGGGCGAGCACCGGCGCCGAAACAGGACCCACTCCCACCGAGTAAGTCACCACTAGACACCGGAGGGCGCGGTGTTTCGGCCAACGTGCCGAAGCAACCGCGCCCTTTTTGCGTGTGTTCCGAGGAAATTCCTGGTGCTCAGCCGCTCCGCGCTTGCAGTCATGGCAATTGTGTCATACTATTGGGCAAGAGGCGCAACGAACACTGCGAATCACTCGTTCACATATATTGAGCAGGGAACACAGATTCCCTGAAACGGGCCTGAACCGCCCAGGAGAATCACGAAAATGGAATTCACCGCCCAGGATGTCAAGCAGTTACGCGAATCGACCGGGGCCGGCTTTGCCGACTGCCGCACCGCGCTCACCGATGCCAAAAGCTTCGATGATGCCGTCAAGCTGCTGGAAGAAAAAGGCCAGAAGCGCGCGGAAAAGGTCAAGGGCGCGGGCCGCGAAATGACGCAGGGCGTTATCGTCAGCTACATCCACCACGGTAACAACCTGGGAGTGCTCTTAGAACTGAATTGCAGCACCGACTTCGTTGCGCGCAATGACGATTTCAAGCAACTCGCCAAAGATATCGCGGTGCAGGTCGCGGGCATGAATCCCGAATTCATCAGCTTCGACCAGATTCCGGCTGACGTCCTAGAAACTGCGCGCAAAGAGATCGCCGAGGAGCCCGAGGTGAAAAAGCGCCCCGCCAAGGTGCGCGATACCGTCATCGAGGGCAAGCTGAAAAAGCAATTTGGCAGCCGAGTGCTGCTCGAACAGCCCTGGCTGAAAGACGAAACTCGCACCATCGGTCAGTTGCTGGATGATATGATTCGCAAAACCGGCGAAAACATCACCGTCCGCCGCTACACCCGCTTCGTACTGGGCGGCGAATAAGTTGCCCCCTTCCCCTCTCTCTGCCTTGCAGAGAGGGGGGAAAGTGTATATATTAATGAGTGAACGATCGGAAGGGACGAAGCAGACGGTATGGGCAATCCGAACGGGGCACATATTCACTATGCGCGGATCATGCTGAAACTCAGCGGAGAAGCGCTGGCGGGCGACCAGGGCTTTGGCATCGATCAGCGGATGTTGCAACATATCTCCGACGAGATTCGTTTGGTCTATGAGCGTGGCATCGAAGTGGCAGTCGTGTTGGGCGGCGGCAACATCCTACGCGGCGCCACCGCCGCCGAGAGCGGCATGAACCGCCCCCAGGCCGACTACATGGGCATGCTGGCGACCATCATCAACAGCCTGGCCCTGCAAGATGCCCTGGAGCGCGGCGGCATCGTCACCCGCGTCATGACTGCCATCGCGATGCCCGCCGTCGCCGAGCCCTACATCCGGCGGCGTGCCGAGCATCATCTCGAACGTGGACGCGTCGTCATCCTTGCGGCGGGCACAGGTGATCCCTTCTTCACCACGGATACGGCGGCGGCACTGCGTGCGGTAGAATTGCAATGTAAAGTGTTGCTGAAGGGCACAAAGGTCGATGGCGTCTATGATGATGACCCAAAGAAAAACCCCCAGGCACGCCGATATCGCGAACTGAGCTTCAGCCAGGCACTCAATATGGGCCTGCGTGTCATGGATGCGACATCGTTGGCGATGTGCCGCGAAAATAACATGCCCATCATCGTCTACGATCTGATGGACCCGACCAGTGTCGAGCGCATCGCCTTGGGCGAACCACGCGGCACGTTAGTGCATGCCCTCGACACCCCCGAAGGCTTCATTTGGGCCGAGTAATTGCGCATAAGACGCAGCAAGATAGTCACGACACAGAAGGAAGGCGGCGGTACGCATGGCAACTGATGATATCTTTAGCGAAACCGAGCATCGCATGCAGCAAGCAGTGGAGTCATTGCAACGCGAACTGACGACCCTGCGCACTGGGCGTGCCAGCCCCGCCTTGGTCGAGCGACTGGTGGTCGAATATTACGGTGCCCCCACGCCGCTGAATCAAATGGCCGCCATTCACGCTGCCGACGCGCGCACCATCACCATTCAGCCTTGGGATAAAAAAGCGTTAGCCGACATCGAGCGCGCCATCCAAAAAAGCGACTTGGGGTTGACCCCCAACAATAATGGCGACATCATCCGCATCAACATCCCCGCCCTCACCGAGGATCGCCGCAAAGAGATGGTCAAGGTCTTGCACAAAAAAGTGGACGAGGCCAAAGTGTCGGTTCGCAATGTGCGTCGCGATGCCCATGATAAGTTGCGCGAACAAGAAAAAGCCAAGCAACTCTCGGAAGA
>JACDGC010000634.1 GCA_013815535.1 Ktedonobacterales bacterium | reverse complement strand
CCACTGAGCAATGGCGATGAAGATAGAGATAAAGAGCCGCCCCGCCGCGGTGGAGGCATCGACCTTATCTTGCACCGAGACAAACACGATACCCTGGTCTTCCAAAGTCTCGAGGACGGAGGAGACGAGGCCGACATTGCGACCCAGGCGGTCAAGCTTATGGACGATGAGGTGGGTGTATTGCCCTGCAACACATGCTTGGATGGCGGCATCGAGCCCGGGCCGTTTCTTGAGGGTACCCGGGCGACCGCTGATGCCTTCTTCGCGGAAGATGTCGCCCTCAGGAAGGGTGACGCCCAGTTGCGCCACGCTATACTCTTGAATCTTGAGGACTTGCATGGGTAGGCTGAATTGGTCGGCCTGCTCATCGGTGCTGACGCGCACGAGGCCGCAGGGGCGAACGATGGGGGAGGGCAACGGTTTACGCGAGAGGGGCATGGGCGTGCTCCTTGCGGCGAACGGTGCTGGTGGCGATGTCACCGAGGATTTTGGCGAGGGCACGCAGGGCGTATTCCATCTGTGGGGTGAGCGGAGGGGAAGCCACCGACGTGCCCAAGGGCGACGGAGGTTTGTAGGCATCTTTGCGAGTCAGAGTAGTACGAGGCATGGACGATACTCCTAGAAAAAGTGGGGAGCATCATCTGCAAGAGCGGGAGCCGCATGCTATCTTGATTTTCGGGCCAAGATATGGCATACTGCGGGTGAGTTGTGTTGCTCTTACGAGATGACACGCCAACGGCTTTGGGTTCCTACACCCGAGGCCGTTTTTTATTGGGACACGTGTTCCCTTGTGCTTTAGCATACCACTCAGGCGTTATTCTTGTCAAGTCTTGATAAGAGGTGTTGGCAGAAATTGACATTAGCATAGAGCAGTGTGCGGTAAAACCTGTTAAACCGGTGCAGATGTAACTTGAGGGGTGCTTAAAGATATGCTATACTGTTTATTAGATCACACTCTTACTAAGGAAAGGGCCTAGCATGGCTGAAAATACAATTTATACAGTCGAGGAAGTGGCTAGGCAATTATCAGTTCACGCTGATACAGTAAGAGGCTGGATCAGAAGTGGTGAACTTGCTGCTTTTGATTTAGGTGGGCGCGCGGGGTACAGAATCACTCAAGCGTCGCTCGATGAATTTGTGCGAAAGCGGCAAGCTACAAAACGAGACGAATAGCTATCGCCCATTAAGTGTTGTGCTTAGTGGGCTTTTCTCTTGCTATGGTGAGGCGCTCCTATGGAATTATGCGCCATAAATTTTTTCGTGGACGACTTTCACACCGTTCATTCCATCATTTCTCGTGCCTGTCTTATGCTATACTCCTCATGACTGCTGAGATGCCTCATCCTGGCCGGGCTGTTTGCTTCGTGAAAGGATTTTCCCGATGGCGCTACCGCCTTTACGTGTCTTCCTCTCTTCCTCAGTTTATGGCCTCCAACCGTTCCGGGCCATGGTGGAGGAAACGCTTTTGAGCCTGCAACAACTGCCCGTTGGCATGGAACACTTCTATGCTCAACCTGGCGGGGCCATCGCCTTTTCGACGGAATCCGTCGCGGAGTGCGACATCTATGTGGGCATCATCGCCTGGCGCTATGGCACCATCAAACCGGGCGAGACGCGCTCCATCACACACTTGGAATATGACGAAGCCGTCGCCTTGGGCAAACCGCGCTACCTCTATCTCGCGAACGAATCGACCCGCCAGGATCTCGCGCTCTTTCCCACCGAAACGCGCGACCCCGAGCATGAAACCAAACTCCTCGATTGGCGCACATTCCTGCAACAAAACGAGGTGGTCTCCTACTTCGACTCCGCCGCCGAACTGGGCCGCCAAGTGAGTATCGGCATCAGCCGAGAGCTGCAAAAGCGCTTCGCCGTCAATCAGCCTTCCTCGGCAGTGGTGCCGCCCTTGGTCTTGCCACCGCAAACCCCGGATTTTGTGGGCCGCGAAACCGAACTGAAACGCTTATATGACCGCTTGAGTCAGGGACATAGTGTGAGCTTGTCGGCGGTCGTGGTGGGGATGGGGGGCATCGGGAAATCGACCTTGGCCGCTGAGGTCTTGCATCGGTTCGCGGAGGCTCCCCAGACCTTCCCCGGTGGCATCGCCTTTGTCGGCTGTGACCAAAAGACGGGCATGGAAGGGCTGGCGACGATCTATGAGCAGATCCTCACGCTCTGGCAACGGCCCCTGAGTGCCGATGAGGCCACCCGAGCCAGTACCCCGGAGCAAAGCGCCGAACTGCGCGAGACGCTGCTGCGGAGCCATCTGGCTCGCGTGGGCAAGAGCCTGCTGCTCTTGGACAATGTCGAACATGAGTTGCCCCTGGACCGTCTGGTGACCACCTTGATGGGGGTGGGGATGACGGTAGTGGTGACCAGTCGCTATGTGCCCACCTCACCCCGCTTGCAAGTAGAACGACTCGACGTCCTCGCCCCCGAGGCGGCGCGGGCGCTCTTTCGCGACCGCTACACCGAACGCGGCGGCCACTGGCTCGCGGAGCGCGATGCCGTCGCGACGCTCGAGGTGGTGGCACACCTGGGACATTTGCCCCTGGCGATTGAGCTCGCGGCAGCACGTGGCGCGTTACGGCCACTCTCGCCTAACGACCTGGCGCAGGAGTTGCGCGAACCGGGCGTGCTGGCGAAATTGCAGGATGCCAGCGATCCTACGGCGAGCGTGCGGTATGCGTTGGAGCAAAGTTTGGCGACCCTCAGTGAGGGTGAGCGCCAGCAGTTCGCCGCACTGAATCTGCTGCGAGGAGCGGATGCCCCGCGAATCGTGGCCCAGGCGGTACTTGCTGCCGTGGGAGGCCCGGGGAGCGATGGGAGCGTCGTGCTAGATCGCCTGGCGGCCTTTTCATTGGTCGAGGTCTTTGCCGTGGATCGCGAAGCCAGTGGCCCTTATCCGCAACGGATGCGGTTCCATCCCCTGCTGCGAGAGTTGGCCCAAGAACGTTGGCAGGCCGTGCCCGAGGCGACGAAAAGCATCAGCCTGGAAGCGCTGTTGACGGCGTTGGCCGATGTGGTGGGGGGGTATGGGCAAGACATCATCCGCGAGGTGCGTGAGGAAAGCCTCATCGCGGATGCCATCCGCCAGGCCGCACAACAGAGGG
>JACDGC010000633.1 GCA_013815535.1 Ktedonobacterales bacterium | reverse complement strand
CCGCGGGCGAGGGCATTGGCTATGGCCGCACCTATGTGACGACCGCGCCAGAGCGCGTGGCGGTGCTGCCGGTGGGCTATGCGGATGGCTTTCGGCGCGGCCCCGCCAACTGGGGCGAGGTGCTGATTCGCGGGCAGCGCGCGCCCATCCGTGGCCGCGTCAGCATGGATCAAACGGTCGTCAGCGTCGCGCACATCCCCTATGCCCGCGCAGGGGATGAAGTCGTGCTCATCGGCTCACAGGGCAGCGACCGCATCACCGCCGAGCAGGTCGCCGCGCGCCTGGGCACCAGCAACTATGAGGTCGTCGCCGCCATCCTCGCCCGCGTCCCCCGGCTCAATAGCTGAGCCGACTGGGTATGGTACAATAAGGATAACTTGCAGAAATGAGGTCTATCCGAAATGGCTGCTGAACCACAACATCAACCAATCACGGTCGAAGAATACTTTGAGCTAGATCGCAACATGGTTGATGCCAAGTACGAATATTATGATGGTTATGTGCGCTTGATGGCTGGCGGCACCCCCCAGCATGCCATGATTTGCATGAATGTGGGTGCGGCACTCACTGCTGCGTTGCGCGGCTCAAAATGCCGTGCTTTCACTTCTGATGCGCGAGTGCAGGTATCTCAAAAACGGTATGTGTATCCTGATGTTACGGTCAGTTGCTCTGCTGAGGACATCCTTGATCCCACAGCTATTCGTTCCCCGCGCGTCGTCTTTGAAGTGCTTTCACCTAACACGGCAGGTTTCGACCGCAATAAAAAGTCGAATATGTATCGCGCTTGCCCTTCTATCGAAGCTATTGTGTTGATCGATCCACAACAACTTTCGGTCGAAGTGTTGCTGCGCGATGGCGACTTTTGGCACCACTTTTCCTATTACACCGCAGACGCTGTGGTGGAAATCCCGCCATTGGGGGTACACATCCCGATAGCTGAGTTTTACCAAGACATCGAGTTGCCCCCCGAATTGCCTTTGCCTGACAGTCGACTCTAGCATTGCCGCCCCTTCGCTTGCTCTATGGTTGACTTTTGCCAGCCCACATGGTATCGTATAGATACGCACTGCCTACGGGAGTAGCTCAATTGGCAGAGCACCCGTCTCCAAAATGGGTTGTTGGGGGTTCAAGTCCTCTCTCCCGTGCCAAGCCCCTGCATTGACGCAGGGGCTTTTACGTATGCCTGCTTCGGTGCCAACGGCGGCGAACCGGTGGAGCAGTGATGGCACCGGAGCGTTGTGCGCCTGCCCAGGCGCAGATGGAGCGGCCTCCATGTCTGATGCAGCCCCAGAGCCAGTCTTGCCCACGAGCCGTGCGCGGCCCCCCAGCAACCTCATCAACTCCGTCGCCTTCACCATCTTCAGCGTGCTCGTCCTCCTCATTTTCATCACGGGCTTTGGTGCCTCGCCCTCCGTATCCGCCACCTACACAGCCCAGGCAGCGGCGGCGAACGTCGCCACCCAGCCAGGCGATGCCCCCATCGCCGCGCCAACGGGCGTCGCGGCCATCTTGCGCGTCCCCGAAGATGTGCCCACCATTCAGGATGCCGTGGACCGTGCCCTCGGCGGGCAAATCATCTCCGTCGCGCCGGGGGTGTATCATGAGGCGGTGAAGGTGCAAGGGTCGGTCAAGTCGCACCTGACCATCCGGGGCCGCGACCGCAACAGCGTCATCCTGGATGGCCGACGCGGCGACGGCAAATACTTGGCTAATGGCATCTATGTGGGTCGTGACCCAAGCGGCACCCCCGCCAATGATGTCATCATCGAGAACATGACAGCCCGCTATTACATCGGGAACGGCTTCTATTGGAACGGCGTCACCGGCTATCGCGGCAGCTATCTGACGGCGTATAACAACGGCGACTATGGCATCTATGCCTTCGCCTCGGTGCGCGGTCAACTTGACCACGACTACGCCTCGGGCAGCCCCGATTCAGGCATTTACATTGGGCAGTGCAACCCGTGCGATGCCCTGGTGACGCATGACATCTCGGAATACAACGCCTTGGGCTATTCGGGGACCAACGCGGGCGGCAACCTCGTCTTGCGCGATTCGGTGTGGCGCTATAATGCCACTGGCATCGTGCCCAACACGCTCGACTCCGAGGCGAACCCGCCGGAGCATGGCACGACCATCACCCACAACCTCGTGTATGCCAACAACAACGAGAATGTGCCCTTCAAGAAGCTGGAATATCCGCCTTTCGGCATTGGCATCATCATGCCGGGTGGCAATGACAACCTCATCACTGACAACACCGTCGAGGGTCAGCAAAACTACGGCATCCTGGTCAGCGGCAACATCGACACGAATCTGTGGACGCCGCACGGCAACACCATCATGAACAACACCGTCAGCGGATCGGGCATCGCCGATCTCGCGCTGACATTGCCCGCCGGACCCGACAACTGCTTTTCGGGCAACCATATCACGCGCACAGTTCCGGCGCTCTTGCAGCAATCGAACGCGTGCGGCACCATCGGCGCGCGCACCACAGGCGGTGACTTGGGCATCTTCATGTCGCTCATCAGCCGCTTCGTCAAGGCCAGCACGTGGTCCGATGCCACCGCGCTCAGCTTGCTGAACCGCTGGCAAACCTTCCGCGAACCCGGACCTCAGCCGACCATGCCCGGCGCGGTGGATGCGCCAGTCGCGCCGATCTTCACCGAATCGTGGACCTCTGGCACCATCGACGTCGCAGACCCCCACGCGACGAATTCAACAAAGGCGGTAGCTGCCGTGGGCTTCTCTTCTTTCTTCGCCATCCTCTTGGGCTTCTATAGCTATCTGCTGCCCATCGCGCTCTATGCCGCTTGGGTGGGCATCGCTCTGTGGGATCTCGCCCGCCGCGATACGCTCGGCGCTGGCGCACGCTATGGCTGGATGGCCGCGGTGGTGGGCGTGCCCATCTTGGGGGCCATCGCGTACTACATCTTTGGCAAGGGCACCCTCACCAGCGGCTTCCGCTGGATGCTGGTTGGCGGGTCGCTGGCGATCTGGCTGGTGGCCACGGGCGCGCTCATCTGGCTTTCATCACTCTAGGACGGGGTGGGAGCGGAGCGGGGGGCGGTTTTCACCCGCCCGCTCTGGTGCCCTCACGCGCTCATGTTT
>JACDGC010000632.1 GCA_013815535.1 Ktedonobacterales bacterium | reverse complement strand
GCTCATGATCGGGGCATGGCTGCAATTTCGCTTCAACGCACGAGTCCTCACCTGGGACGATCCCTACTACCAGATGCACATCCTCAACATTGGTTATGCGGATGCCCTGGCGCCAGACTTCTTCATCGCTTCCCCACCAACCCACGAGATCGTGGAATGGCGGCATCTTTTATGAGATGGCTCACCTTTCGCGGCGAATTCGTGTAACATCTGTCCGTAATGTCCTCTAATGCAATTCTCATGTGTCGATCTCATCACCAGAGTTACCGTTGCATTGACCCGCTGCACTGGCAGTGCTACACTTGGGGGCAATGATAACTGTGCATGAAAAAAGATTGGAAACCCCATCTTGTCGTTCGTCTCGGTCGCCCGCATGGGCGCTGCGGGGCGGTCATCTGAAAGGAGCGTGGCGTCGCACATGTCCCCCATTGATAACGCCACAAACGGTCACGTGACCAAAGAAGATTCACCCTCTGCCGCCGTGCAGATGATTCAGACGCTGACCGAACGAGTCGTCACCAACATCAAAAAGGTCATCGTTGGCAAAGACGATACGGTCCGTCTGACGCTCATCGCTGTGATCAGCCAGGGGCATATCCTCATCGAAGATGTGCCAGGCGTCGGCAAAACCGTCCTCACCAAGGCCATCGCTCGTTCAATCGGCTGCTCATTTAAGCGCATTCAATTTACGCCCGACTTGTTGCCAAGTGATGTCACTGGCGTGTCGATCTACAATCAGAAAACGGGGAACTTCGAATATCGTCCCGGACCGGTTTTTAGCCAGTTCGTCCTGGCCGACGAGATCAACCGCGCCACGCCCAAAACGCAATCATCCTTGCTTGAAGCGATGGAAGAAGGCCAGGTGACGGTTGATGGCGCGACGTATCGCCTGCCCACCCCCTTCATCGTCATGGCAACCCAAAACCCCATCGAATATGAAGGGACCTTTCCGCTGCCCGAAGCCCAGTTAGACCGCTTCATGATGAACATCAGCATCGGCTATCCCCAACCCGCCGACGAGGTCAACATCCTGGTTCGCCAACAATATAGCCACCCCATCGACTCCCTGGAACAGGTTATCTCAGCCGAAGAATTGCAGCAGATGCAGACCGCCGTGCATGAGATCACCGTCAAGCGCGAGATCGCGCAATATATCGTCGATATCGTCACGGCTACGCGGAACCACCCCAATGCCTATCTGGGGGCCAGCCCGCGCGGCTCATTGGCGCTCTTTCGCACCTCGCAGGTGTTGGCCGCCATGCGTGGTCGCAACTATGTGCGCCCCGACGATGTAAAGCTCTTGGTCTCACCGACCCTCAGCCATCGCATCATCGTCGCGCCGGCTGCCCGTCAAAAACGCGTCACCGCGGCGAGCATCTTGGAAGAAGTGATGACGCAGGTGGCCTCGCCGGATACCCCGGCTAACTTCCGGCGGTGATGTATGCGACCCTGGCAAATGATCATCGTGCTCACCATTGTGGGCATCGCAGCGCTTGGTTCGGGCTGGCACCCCATGTATCTGATCTTTTGGGTGCTGCTGGTCAGTTTCGTCATCTCGGCCATCCTTTCCTATTGGGGGAGCAGTGGGTTGGCCTTTGCGCGCACGCTGCCAGGTGGCCGCGCCGAAATGGGGGAATTGCTGGAAGAACGCCTGCGCATCGAAAATCGTTCGCGCCTGCCCAAACTGTGGGTGCAGGTGACGGATAACTCGACGCTGCCCGGCCACCATGGTGGCTATGTCGCCAGCATCGGCGGACGCAAGCGCATCGACTGGCGCGTGCGCACGCGCTGCACCCGACGGGGGCGCTTTTACCTTGGCCCAGTCAGCGCCACCATCGGCGATCCGTTGGGCATCTTTACGCGTACCCTCCCCTTGGCCAGCCAACGCGAACTGCTGGTGATGCCGCAGGTGTTGCCCCTCGCTGGGTTCGCTCTTTTTCCGGGGGCGATGCCGGGGCGTGGGCGCGGATCGCAGCGTTCGCTGCAAACCACCACCAACGCCGTGACCGTGCGGCAATATGTCCCCGGCGACACGCTGTCGCGTATCCACTGGCCCACCAGCGCGCGTCTGTCGCAGTTGATGGTGAAAGAGTACGATCTTGACCCCACCATCGACGTGTGGCTGGTGCTGGATCTGGATGAACGTGTGCAGGCGGGCACGGGGAACGAGTCGACCGAGGAATATGGCGTCACCATCGCTGCCAGCCTCGCTAGTTATTTCCTCAACAATGATCTGTCGTTAGGCATGATCATCAATGATGGTCACGACTCACTCTTGCCGTTGGATCGCGGCATCCGTCAACTCGACCGCGCGCTCGAAGCGCTGGCGGTGACGAACGCCAACACCACCACCCCGCTGGCCGATCTGTTGACGCTGCACGAGACGAAATTGATGCGGAATAGTGCGGTCATCATCATCACGCCCTCGTGGGAGGTCACCTGGGGCATTGGGTTGCGCCAACTCGAACGGCGCGGCGTGCATGCCAGCGTCATCGCGTTGGATGGCGCCAGCTTTGGTGGTGCCCATTCGCAGGAAGAAGTGCGCGATTTCCTGGTGAGCATTGGCGTCCCCATCCTGCCCATTCATCAGGGCACCCCCCTCACCGCTTCACTCGAAGCTGGTTCGGAACGCTAGAAGGAACACGATCATGGCAATCACACAAGTTCCCGCCGAGGGCGAGCAACGGCGCTTGCCCTTCCCGCTCTCGCCGCAAGAGGGCTGGACCACCGTCATCATCGCCGCCATCCTGGTGCTCATCACGGTTGGTTGCGTGCAAAGCCTCAAGTGGACCCCCAATTCTGGCATCCTCACGAGCACGACGATGATGGGGATGCTGCTGGGCTTCGTGCTGGCGAAACAGCGCTTGCTGCCGCAGTGGCTCGCCGACATCCCCGCGCTGCTGCTGGGCATCTTCTTTGCCTTTTGGCAAACCGCCCAGGCCGACACCGGCGGCAGTTTGCGCCTCTTGTGGGGGCACCTGTCGGACTGGATCAAAGGCTCGCGCGATGGGCAAGCCAGCACGACTGATGACATCATCTTCTTGCTCTTCTTGGCCATCCTCACCATGTTGCTCGGTTACGTCAGCATGTGGCTGATCTTCCGTTCGCGCAGTCC
>JACDGC010000631.1 GCA_013815535.1 Ktedonobacterales bacterium | reverse complement strand
AGATCCAGCCATTCGCCACTGGGCTCATGGTCCTCGGGGGGCAACGGCTCACCACCAGCAAAGGCGGGTAGGGGCGTGGCTTGGTTGCCGGTCAACCCCGTGCTCAGCGCCACCACGGCAGCGGCCACCACCGCCGTCGCCCACAGCACGCCGGGAATCCACAGCACGCTGCCAGAGCGGAAGCCAAAAGCGGAATAGGTGACATCACCCGGCAAACCAGCGTTGCCAAAGAGCATCGCTGATGCCGTCACCGCGATGCCAGGGTCCGCCGCCGAACCAATCAGCAGCAATTCCGGCGCGATGCCAAAGATCAGCAGCAGCGCGGCGGGGATGATCAATGCCAGGCTCTCGCCGCGTGCAGGAATGGCGCGTTCGGGCGCGGCCAGGTCATCCGTTGTCTCGTGCAGCGCACGGCTAATCAGCCGAATGACGCCCACCAGCGCCAGGGCGTTCCCGATCCACACCAGAGCACCCGCCAGGGCGGACGTGCCACCCAAAGCCAACAGCGCCTGATCGATGGTCACCATGGCGGCGAATCCACTGAACAGCGGCACCCCCACGAGGGCCGCACCAGCCAGCACCAGCGCGATGAAATGCAGGGGCATCTCGCGCGCCAGACCCGCCAGATCTTTCAAGCGCAGGTCGCGCTCGGCCCATTCCAAGGAACTCCACACCAGCATCAGCGTGCCGATGCCAAGCGTCTGCACCAGCAACAACAGCACCAGACCGATAATGGCATGGTTGTCATCCGCACCGATGGCCGCGAAACACCAACCGATGGTCAAGGTGCTGAGCATGGCCGTGATGACCAACAGATCATGCTCGAAGAGCAAGACGATCCCCGCGACGATGACCGTCACGATGCCGAGGATGACCGGAATCAGGTTCAGTGTGATGGTGGCGGGGCCAACAACCTGCACATGCGGCCATGCCCCAGTGGGTGTCAGCACGCTCAACAGCCGCCCGGCAAGGGCAACTGCCAAGGGGGTCAGCACCAACAACAGCGCCCCAACGGCCTCGGGCAACACGCCCTGCGCGACGCGCCGTATCCAGATGATGAAGGGATAGATACCCGCAGCGAAGCTCAGCACCACCAGCACCAGCGCGCCCGACCAGAAGGTGAAGAGGGTGTGGCCCTGCATGCCATAGAGGCTGATCGTTTTGCCCGAGGCCATCGGGAAGATCATCGCCAACACAAAGAGGATCGGCCCCAACGTCAACAGCAGCAGATCGATCCACTCTTGCGAAGCAGAGGGACGCAGCGCCTCTTGCGGGCGCGCCATCAGCCAGGCAAAGAAGCCAACCCCGGCCCAACACAGCGCGATGAGCAAGACATTGTCGAGCAACACCGCGCCGAGCGCCACGCTTTCCAGCAAGAGCGCCAGGCCCAACGGACGCGCGGAGGTGGGGTAGGCGGCGGCGACGCGGCCACGGGGCGCGGTCATCCACAACAAAACGGGCGTCACCCAGGCAGCGATGCCGAGCATCAGATAAACCGAAAAGCCATCGAGACGCTCAACGAGCGCCCCTTTGCCAAACGAGAGCAGATTATAGAGCAGCGGTGCATTGGGGAGGATGGCCGCCGCCACCAGTGCCGCCGCCACAAAGGTGATCACCCCGGCGACGATGGCCGTGGCCAGCGCCGTGCGCCGCTGCACGCGACCCCCGGCGGCAACCAGCGCGATGCCAGCGACCAGGGGCACCAGCAACAGCACCAGGGAAAGCTGGGCAATGGACAACATGCGCGTGCCATCCCTTCATTCAAATAATACGCCGGTAATCGCTACCAGCTCAGACATCCTTACAATCAGCGATCCAGGCAAGCGACGCACAAATCAAGGCTAGTGAGAATCACCAGGGCGTCGCTGAGTTTTTGCCGCGTCAGCACGGCAGGGAGCAGCGCGGCGGTGGCCACACTGGCGGGCTGAATGGTCAATTCCGTCAACCAATCCGCAGTTTGCGTGTCGGCGGATTTACCGCCCGACGCGCCGATGGTGAGCGTCACTGTCGTCTGCCCATGGGGGCTTTCAACCGTCGCGCTGGCGGTGCCCGGCTCCAGCAACGCTGGGAAGGCGCTGGCCTCTTGCCCATCGGGCAGTTCATCAAGCAAGGCTTCGATGATCGCCATGCTTTGGCGAATCTCGGCGACGGCCAGGAAGGCGCGACTGCCGACATCACCGATGAGCGATTTCACCTGCTCGGTGTTGAGCATCGACTCCAGGTCGAGGTCGCCATAGGCATCATAGGGCGCGGTCAAACGTAGATCGTTTTCACTGCCAGATGCGCGGGCAACCGCGCCAGTGACGCCCGCGAGATCGATGGCCTCGGTGGGGATGACGCCGACATTGGTGAGGCGGCGAATCATGGGGCCGCGATCATTTAATAGGCGTTCGATGGTAGCGATGTTACCTTCGATGTCGCTCAACGCGCCTTGCAGCGCGAGGGGGTCCGCGATGCCGCGCGCCCCACCCGGCGTGGCAATGCCCCAAAAGAGACGCGTTTCCGTTGCGGAAACGCAAGCTTCAAAGAGGCTCTCGCGCGCCTCGACGCAGGCGGTGAGCAACGCGCCAAATTGGGAAACGCGGGCGATTTGCATCAGATACCACAGCCGTGCTTGCAGCCGCTCGACCTCCGAGAAGATCGTGCGCAGGGCACGGGCACGCTCTGGGGGGGTGATGCCCGCATGGGCTTCGAGGGCCAGACAGGCCGCCAGACGCAGACTGTGGCCATCGCTGCCACAGGTGCGCTCAATCACGTCCAACGCGTCGGCCAAGGTGTGGCCCACCACCAAGGCTTCGACGCCGCGATGCGTATAGCCTGCCGTGACAGCAACATCCGTGATGGTTTCGCCGCGCAAGGCGAACTGCACGCCCAGGGGTTCCGTCAGCGCCGGATGATAGGGACCAAGCGGAAAGACCATGACGCCACCTCGCTACCGCTATTGGGCTGATTTTTGTCATTCTTTCGCGTGTTGTGCCAGTTCACCGCCCATTTCACCTACCCAGGACCACTAGCACGACAGCTTATCTCCGCCAGTGTACCACATGGGGGTGGCCTTTGCCTATGGTCTAGCCCCTTTCGGCGTTCCCATGTTACCCACGCCAATGGCTTTAACA
>JACDGC010000028.1 GCA_013815535.1 Ktedonobacterales bacterium | reverse complement strand
ACCGTGACGGGGTAGAGCCGCGCGATGTGGACCTCTGCCTTGGCACGGGCGGCGGCGGCTACCCCTTCGGCCACCTCTCGGATGCGTCGGTGGATGAGGTCCTGCACATCGGCGTCGAGCGTGCGAATCGTGCCACGCAGTTCAGCGCGCGGCGGGATGATGTTGTGCGCGCTTCCGGCGTGAAAGGCTCCCACGGTGATGACGGCTGGATCGAGCGGATCGATCTCGCGGCTGACGATGCGCTGGAGCTCCCCAATGATGGCCGCCCCAACGGCAATGGCGTCAACGGTTTGGTGGGGGGCCGCGCCATGACCCCCCATGCCGTTGATGGTGATCTCGAACGTGTCGGCACTGGCCTGGAGCGCGCCACCCTGGACGACGAGCGTGCCAAGCGGGTTGTCGTTCGAGAGATGGAGGCCGAAACAGGCGTCGACATGGGGGTTCTCCATCACGCCCGCTTCGATCATTGGCAGCGCTCCCCCTGGACCCTCCTCCGCCGGTTGAAAGACCAGCTTGACCGTGCCGTGAAGTTGGTCGCGATGTTGCTGGAGAATTTCGGCAGCGGCGAGGAGCATGGCCGTGTGGCCATCGTGGCCGCAGGCATGGTGGACCCCCGGAGTCTGTGACGCATACGCGGCACCCGTCTCCTCCGTCAGAGGGAGGGCATCCATGTCGGCACGGAGGAGCACACAGCGACCGGGATGGGCACCGTGAATGAGGCCAACGACGCCCGTCTGAGCAACGCCCGTTTGATGCTCGATGCCGAGCTTCGCAAGGCGCTCGGCAACATAGGCGGCGGTTTCACGTTCCTTGAAGCCCAGTTCAGGATGCTGATGGATGTGGCGGCGGTCGGCGACGAGTTGGTCCATAATGACGGCCACAGCGTCGTGGACGGAAGGTGCAGACATGGGCGGCTCCTCGTAAGGTGAGATGGTCAGGCACAGAGCCTACGCGCTCATAGACCTCTAGTATCTCATATCAGAGCCGACGCGAAGTATTCATCCTTGCCATGCTTGCCGTCATGGACGCTTCATGAAAAGGGGCGACATCGTTTGCTCTCCCTTTATTATCACCACAGGCATCTATCGCTGCTGGTGGCATCCGATTGGTCTTCATCTCTGGATTTCTTGTCACAAAAAGCGGGGACATCACCCCTCGGATGATGTCCCCCGCCTGCGGGTTTAGCGATTGCATAGTCTCACTCAGGAACTTTCACTAAGCAGCTTGCTCCCGCTCGGCATTCAAGGCGCGCATAAGGGCTTTTACCACCCCAGGATCGAATTGCTCGCCTGCCCCCTGTTTTATCTGTTCCAATGCTTCCGCCGCCGACATTGCTCCGCGATAGGGGCGTTTGGATTGCATGCTTACATAACTGTCTGCCACCGCAAGAATCCGCGCACCAATTGGGATATTGGCCTCCTTCAATTGATCAGGATACCCCGTGCCATCCCAGCGCTCATGGTGCGACTGGATGAATGAGAGGGCCTCTTTGAATATGCCGAAATCTTTCAAGATATCGACACTGATTCGTGGGTGTGCCTGCACAATCTTCCATTCCGCTGGAGTGAAGCCGCTGTCATTGCGCAACACATTGGTTGGGATGGCCACCATGCCAATATCACAGGTAGCAGCCGCAAGCTGGATTTGATAGAGCTGCACCTTAGTGAGACTCATATTTTGTGCAATAGCCATCGCGTACTTGACCAGCTGCTCTGGCTGACGCACTGCGACGATGCTATGGGCTTTGGCGATATTTCCAATGACCTCGATAGATTGCTTGGTTAAGGTTGTGGCAACTTTCCAAGAATCTTCAAGGGCTTGCTTAGCGACATCGCGTTCGTGTGTAGCTTGGAGGGTTTTCAGACTCATCCCCATAATTGCCGCAACCGATGACGTCACCGAGACAATATGTCCTGGCAGGCCACCTGAACGCTTCATGCCTATGACGAGCAATGCCAGACAATGGCGCTCTAAGGTTGCTGGCTTGACTAACACCGATTCCAAGTCAAGCATCGAGAGCACATTGGCTTGGGCGAACACTTCACTCTTCTTGACCGCATGGCAGTCTTCACCAGCATCATATTTTTCGCGCGCGAAGGCATCTGGCCATGCATTGAGGATGTGCTCATCGCGAGTCAGCCGATGCGGCGTCGTTTGCCCTTGCTGAGCCGCATATCGCGACCAAGACCAGCCATCCATCTCGATGGCCTCGACGGCAAATTTGCCTTTTTCGGTAGGGATAAGGACCATTGCGAAGTCCGCATGACAGATGCGAACCAGCGAGTTACAGGTTTGAGAAGCGAGCAACGAGGTTTCAGCAAGGCGGAGCATGCTGAAATGGGAATAGTCCGCCAGAGCATTGAGCAGCGTCTGAGATTCGGTTTGTTCTTGGAGCGAGGTGATGGTCTGTTCGAGATTATCCAGCGTAGCGAGGACATCAAGCCCAAGGCCAAGTGGCGCAGGCTCTGGACGGCCTGCTAGGAGTTGGGGAGCCATGCACCGCAACCACGTGGAAAGCATGTCCCCCGTCAGCGCAATGCGTTCCCCAGTGTCACGCACCAAGTCACCACCCCCATTAAACAATTGTCCGGCAACCAGGCAAAATCCATACAGGGTGCCTTTATAGCGCAATGGTGTGATCAGCCCTTGCCCAGGCATATGGTACTGCTTGGAGAGATTGCTTTGCAGGGCAGGGGCTAGCTCGCGGAGGAGCCACCAACGCCGAGATGGATCGGCCTGCTGCAAAACTGTGTAGAGTTCTTGCGCGAGCGTGTTGCACAAATCGGTCTCCATTTCTGGAAAACTGATGATGAACGACTTGGCATTTAATTCCAAGAAAGGGGTATTCTTGCCCAGAGAATCCAGCAACGCAAAATCTCGGATGGGACCAATCGCCAAGAGGATGGAGGATTGGACGTTCTCTTGGCTAAAAACATGCTTGAATCCTTGCGCCATTTCTGGCAATGAATTAGACTGCGCTAATTGCGCTTGCAGTTCAGAAAAGATCACATTCCATATAGGAATACTTTGCAAGCGGGTTTGATATGCGGCTATCACTTCATCCTCAACAGGGACGTCTTTGCCGACATCTCCACGCTTGCGAAGAAGAAACCAAATACCGCTGGTGACTGCTGCGGTGAGCACAACGACGAAGCTAATCAACATTCCCTGATTCATCATCTTCCCTTTGCACCCTGACTTTTCTCAAGATCCAATCGCTATTCTTGATCAATCGTCAAAAAAAGCCAGGGAGGAAGGGAATTTGTCTCTCAATATTCTCTCATGAGCACGTGTTGGCGCGTCTGGTGGCCTAGGCAATGTGTTGCTGATGGGTCACCTTGATCGCTGGTGCGTGTTGGAGTGTTTGATAGACAACGCAATAGCGTTCAGTGAGGCGAATGAGCGTCGCGATGGCATCTTCGTCGGCATCGCTCTCCAGATCAAAGGTGAGCCGAATTGCCGAGAAACCCACGGGGGCCTCTTTTGACACACCCAGCGTGCCACGAAAATCCAGATCTCCCTCGGCAGAGATAGTGGCGTCGCGTAATGCGCACCCGATGGATGTGGCGACGGCGGCGAGCGTCACCCCCGCACAGGCGACCAGTGCCTCCAGCAGCATATCCCCAGAACAGAGCGCCAGCCCATCGCCACCCGTTGCCGGATGGAGTCCCGCTTCAACCAGGGCTTTGCCGGTTTGGATCTTACACGTAACCCCTTCCCCCATGCGACCTTGGGCCTTGAGGGTCACGAAGGCGGCATCAGGAGTTTGACGATACTGTTCTTTCAAGGGGGCTTGCAAGGCGCGCAGTTCTTCAGCGTTCATCGTGTTTTCCTTCTTTCACCGTGCCCAGTCTTTCGCCAGACACACCAGCTTTTGTCTGCCCATCATACGACAAAAGCGCCATCCCGCCATGGGATTGAGGTAAGTTGTGAGCAATGCGAAAGTGAGCGATGTGAGACAACAGCGTACCTGCGCGAACACGACTCAGCGACCAGCAAGGTAGCTGCTGAAATCGTATATCTCGCGCGCAAAATGATGTGGCATCGCCCTCGCCAACAAGCAAACTTAGTCTTATCACTTGCTCGGGTGGCACCGCTCGCTATGCCCCCGTAGTGAGGCATAGGTATCGTGCTCTTTACAGGCAAAAGTGATCCTTGTATACTGCCTCCATCTTGCACAGGCAATGATGCAAGCCGCCCTCTCGGGGTGTGGCCACGCTGGCGTCTTTGCCCGCTTAACTGCCCTTGCCGCTCACTGGCGTGTGCTCGTGCGAAATAAGGAATACTCATTTAGAGAACTCGGCAAATGTCGGGGCACCTCATCCCCAGCAATTTCTCGATTCCAGGGGGTCATGCATGTCCCTGCGCGACCAAGAAGATGCCACATTTCGCCTGCCTGTTACTCTGCCGAGGCGGCAAGCTTCAGAAACTACGCAACGTCTGCCATCTGCCCAGCAGTTTCAGGAACCGACCAGGAATGTTGCGCGGCAAACCTTGATCAAGGTGCCGGAAATCACGCTCTTTTTTTGGGTCATCAAATTATTGACCACCGCGCTGGGTGAGGCAACTTCAGACTATCTCGTTCACCGCCTGGACCCCATCATCGCTGTCGCCTTGGGTGGCATCGCGTTTGCCAGTGCCCTGGCCCTGCAACTGCTGGTGCGGCGCTATGTGGCGGGGGTGTATTGGTTGGCAGTCGTCATGGTGGCGCTGTTCGGGACGATGGCTGCCGATGTCGTCCACATCGTGTTGGGCGTTCCCTACGCCATTTCAACGGTGGCCTTTGCCCTTGCCTTGGCGGGCATCTTTGCCGTGTGGTATCGCACCGAGGGAACCTTGTCGATCCACAGCATCTTTACCCCCCGCCGTGAATGGTTTTATTGGGCTACCATCATCGCCACCTTCGCGTTGGGCACCGCTGCGGGTGACATGACGGCCTACACTTTCGGGCTGGGGTATCTGCCATCGGCGGTGCTCTTCATCGCGCTCTTCGCCATCCCAGCGGTGGGCTATTGGCTCTTTGGCCTCAATGCGATCGTCGCTTTTTGGATCGCGTACATCCTGACGCGACCAATCGGGGCATCTTTTGCCGATTGGACGGGCAAAGCACACAGTGCGGGTGGCCTGGGGATCGGCGCGGGCAAAGTGAGCCTGCTCTTGGCCGCCGTCATCATCAGCCTTGTGGGCTATCTCACCATCACCCGCCGCGATGTGCAACCTCACAGCTAGGATGGGGGGCATTGGCTCCGTGAGCGATGGTGGGCTAGCCTAAGGGGTGACTAGGCTCACATATGCCAATGCCAGGGTTGCAGCTACGCTGCGGGTCCCCACGCTGTTGCCTGCGGTGCCCCAGATCGCTGCTGCGCCTGTGATACAATGGCGGCAGATTTACGCGCGAGCACGGGTGTTCGTGCGGCGGCAATACGGCACCTGACCCCGGAGGAAGCTGATGCGCTACGCGAATACCATTCTAGAGACCATTGGCCATACCCCATTGGTGCGCCTGCATGCCCTGGCGCGCGACATCCCAGCCCTGATGCTGGCGAAGCTGGAGCAGTTCAACCCAGGCGGCAGCGTGAAGGATCGCATCGGTGTGCCCATGATCGAGGCGGCGGAACGCGCAGGGCTGTTGAAGCCAGGTGGCACCATCATCGAACCCACGAGCGGCAACACCGGGACCGGGCTTGCCATGGCGGCGGCGATTAAGGGCTATAAATGCCTCTTCGTCATGACCGATAAAGTCGCTGATGAAAAACGGCGACTTTTGCGCGCTTATGGGGCAGAATTGATCATTTGCCCCGCGAGCATCCCCGGTGATGAGCCGGGTGGCTACCGCTACACCGCCGCGCAATTGGCGCGCGACACTCCCAATTCGTTCCGGCCTAATCAATATGACAACCCGAATAATCCCGCGACGCACGCGCTGACGACCGGCCCAGAGATCTGGGAAGCGACAGAGGGCAAAGTGACGCACTTCGTCGCGGGCATTGGCACGGCGGGCACCATCATTGGCGTCGCCCGGTATCTGAAATCGATGAATCCCGCCATTCGCATCATCGGTGGCGATCCTGAAGGCTCCATTTACTCTGGTGACGAACCGAAACCCTATAAGGTTGAGGGCATTGGCACCGAAGCCTACCCGGGCAACTTCGAGCCAGGCTTGGTCGATGAATATGTGCGCGTACCTGATTTGCTGTCGTATGGCTTGACGCGGCGCTTGGCGCGCGAAGAGGGCATTCTGGCGGGCAGTTCCACCGGCACCGCGCTGGCCGCCGCGCTGGAAGTGGGGCACCGTGCAAAGCCGACCGATGTCATCGTCGTGCTCTTCCCCGACACCGGGCGGGGCTATCTCTCGAAAATCTTTAATGATGAATGGCTGCGCGAGAATGGCCTGCTGGAGCCGTCACCCGACCCCACGCTGCGCGACCTGCTGAACTTTCGCCAACAGGCGACGCCGATGCCGATGCTGCTGGGCGTCGCCCCCACAGATGCGGTGGCCAAGGCCATCAGCCTGATGCATCAATATGGCATCTCGCAGTTACCGGTCATCGAGCAGGCCCGCATCGTTGGCAGCGTCACCGAGACGAACTTGCTGCAACGTCTGGCCTCGGGCGAGCCGCTGAATGGCCAGCAGGTGGGTGCCTGGCAAGGCCCGCCGATGGCGACGCTGCCCGAGACGGCCTCGGCGCGGGATGCCTATGCCCTATTCCTGGGCGGCCAAACCGCGATTGCCGTCACCCATGGGGGTGCGAGTGCCGCTGTCGAGGCGGTCATCTCGAAAAGCGACCTGCTCGAATTTTGGGCGAGCGGTGTGGCGGGCGCGTAGCCCCAAACGCGTGGCCAGGGGCAGCCAGCAACGTGCCCCTGGCTATGCCGATGCAGGGGGTTTCAGTGCCCCTTTTGGCCAGTTTCATGGGGGTGACACTCCCCGCCTGCACTCGCGTGGCTTTGCCCACCCTTGCCTGGGAATGAGCATTGCTTGTATAGGGGTGTGTTTTGGCGATGCCATCGAGGCGCTCAAGCGTGGCCTCAGCTAGAGGCCCAACTGTTGTTCCATCGCGCGCGCGGCGCTGTAGGGATCGTTCTCGCGGGCGGCTACCTCACGCACCACGGCAGCGAAGCGGTCGGGGCCAATGGTGGCATCGACCCGCGCCAGCAACGCTTGGTAGAGCAGCGCCAGAATCTCGCTGCGTGCCTGCCGCTCGCCACGTTCGACCAACTGACCCGATGCGCGCAGAAAGGCGATGTGGTTGGCCAGGGCATCGGCCAGCGCGGGCACGCCCTCGCCCGTGGCAGCGATGGTTTTGACGATGGGCGGCTTCCAGGCGGCTTTGTCACGCCCTGTGTCCAGGCTCAGCAGCATGCGCAGTTCCGCGACGGCCCCATCCGCGCCCGGACGATCCGCCTTGTTGACGCAGAAACAATCCGCGATCTCCAAGATGCCCGCCTTGAGCGCCTGGATGTCGTCACCCATCCCTGGCACCGTCACCACGACGATGCTTTGTGCCGCTCGGACGATCTCGACCTCGGCCTGCCCCGCGCCCACCGTTTCGATGATGATGTGGTCAAAGGCCGCCGCATCCAGCACCCGCACGGCGTCACGGGTGGCTGATGACAGGCCCCCCACGCTGCCCCGGCTGGCCATCGAGCGGATGTAGACGTTCGGGTCGCCGCCGATGTCTTGCATCCGGATGCGGTCACCCAGGATGGCCCCTCCCGTAAATGGGCTGGTGGGGTCCACCGCGATGATGGCGACCCTGGCCGCGCGGCGGCGAAGCTCGCGGACCAATTGCATCACCAGCGTCGATTTCCCCGCCCCCGGTGACCCCGTGACGCCGATGATGTGGGCATGGCCACCCAGGGCATGCAGCCGCGCCAGCGCTTCTTGACTGCCCGGTGCGCCATTTTCGATCAGGCTGACCATGCGCGCCAGTGCGCGGCGGTCGCCCGCCGTCAGCCGCGTGATGAGGTCGTCATACATCGCGGTCATGCCTGCTCTGTGGCGTCTGTTGGGGGTGTGCCAAGCGTTTGCAATGGCGGCAAGGGCTGCGCCATCCGTTCAGGTGGGACGTTGGCGCGCACATAGGCAACGATATCCTGCGTGCTGGTGCCTGGCCCAAAGTTGCCTTTGATCCCCATCGCCTCGATGGCGGGGATGTCTTCGTCGGGCAGAATGCCCCCCGCCATCACCAGAATATCTGTCGCGCCTTGCCCGCGCAACAGGTCCATGATTTTGGGGAAGATCGCCATGTGCGCGCCCGACAAGATGCTGAGGAGGATGGCATCCACGTCTTCTTGAATCGCCGCCTCGACGATCATCGCTGGCGTCTGACGGATGCCCGTGTAGATGACTTCCATGCCGCCGTCGCGCAACGCACGAGCGATGACCTTGGCACCGCGATCATGGCCGTCGAGTCCCGGCTTGGCGACGAGCACGCGAATCTTGCGTGCGGTGGGGGCAACCTGCGTCTGTGGGGTTGCGTCCAGGGATGTTTGCTCAGCCATATGTGTGCTGCCCAGTCGTGCGCCATTGCACGGGGGCAGGTACCCTCCGTCTCGACTATGGTGCCCCTACAGCATCCAACTGGCGGTTTTCGACAACTCGTTTTCTTGCTGCACTTGGGCAGTGACAAGCTCGATGATGAAGTCGACCAATTTCGCGGCGCTGCGGAGCTTGGCGGTTTTCTTTTCGGGATCGAGTTGCTGCACCTGAATCAGCTTTTTCAGCGCGACCACTTCGAGCGTGCCCAGGCGCTCGCGCACCTGCTCTTCGCCGCCGGTGCGGTAGAGCGTCGGCAGGTCGATCATCGCCACTTGCATGCCAATGAGCATGCCCGGTGGGATGGTGCTGTTGGGCGACTCATCCACCGTGGTATATTCGCCCGTCACCAATTCTTGCGTGGCGTCGTCCAATAACTCAGCACCGATGAGCGCTTCCACCACGCGGCGGGCCAGCAGCGCGTTCGTTTCCACATCGATCGCCAGTCCACGGAGCAGATTCGCGATCAGGCGGGTGTTGACCTGTGCGTCCATTTCCAAGGCCATGGGTACATCTTCCTCAATGCCAGTGGGGGTGGGGCTTACCCCGAAACCTGATGCAGATATTCACGGGCGAGGGCGCTAAACTGGCGATGCGGTCCCGCGCCGCCAAATTTCTGGCGCAGGTTGGCGACTTCCACATCGATATCGGCGGCTTCTGCGACCTCGCTGGCCTCATAGATGACGGTCTCGAAGACCGGCGGGTGGATGCCCGGGATGACATCGCGCCGCATGTCGGCCACCGTCTGTTTGTGCAGGCGGCTTTGCGGGCGGAAGCGCGAGACGACGATGCCCAAACCATAGATCTCATGGCGGGCGCGCAGGGCAAAGTCGGCCATGCGGTCCAACACCAGGGGCACGCCCAACGTCGAGAGGATGTCGGGCACCACCGGGATGAGGAAATAGCGGCTGAGCGCGATGCCATTGAGCGTGATGATGCCCAGATTTGGTGGGCAGTCGATCAGGATGTGGTCATACTGCGCCATCAACGGCTGCAAGGCTGTCCGCAAGATATAGACCGAACCATCACGGAACTCATCCAGGTCGGATGCTTTGGTGATCTTATCTTGCAGTTTGTGCAAGCGGATGCTGGAGGACAACAGATCCAGGCCGGGGATGCCACCCATCACATTCGAGGTGCGCGGCACGATGGCCTGGGTGATGTCGAACTCACGCGTTTTATCCAGCCAGTCTTTGAAGAGTTGATAGAGGGTCTGGCCGCGCTGGTCGCGTTCGCGCCAACGCCGTTCGTTGATGAGCGAGATGGTGGCGTTGGTCTGTGGATCGAGATCGATGACCAGGACGCGCTGCCCGTGCTCAACGGCAAGATAATGCGCGAGCGCGATGGTCACGGTCGTCTTGCCGACGCCGCCCTTGAGGTTGATGACGCTGGTGATGACGGGCATGCTGACGAGTCCTCCGGTAAATAGGACGCCCGAGGCAGATTCCATGGTGCCATGCCGCCCGGCGCTGTCGCCACTCAGTGTGCCACGGATCGCGCGAACCGTCAAGAGTCTTGGCTAAAGGGGTGGGGCGGCCAACCACTGCCCAAGCTCATCTGGAAGGTATTTTGCTACTCTCATGCCCCCGAAAAGGGACCATTGTGCCTTCTTGGGGGACAGCCCCAGGCCGACTGAGAAAGGCAGGATATTTCCCCGAGAGAGGTTCACCGCTATGCAGGCTTCCACCTCGGCAGCAAGTTGCCGCTTTCCCCTCATCGATCCAGCGACGGCGACCGACCCCACCGTCCGAGCGACCTATGGCGAGATCGAGCGCGAACTGGGCTTTGGCATGGTTCCCAACATCTTCCGTTCGTTGGGCAGCCAGCCGCTCGTTTTGGAAGGCACTTGGCGGCTCTTCCGCGCGGTCGTGCTGCATGGCACCTTGCCGCGCATCGTCAAAGAACTGATCGGCACGGCGGTGTCGTCGGCCAACCGTAGCCCCTATGCCCTGGCGGTGCACATGCATTCGCTGGGCGTGCAGGGCGTCGACAAGCACATCATGGCGATGGTCGCTGAGGATCGGCTGGATGACATCGACCTGGCCCCCAGCGTGGTTGCCCTGCTGCGCATCGCTTCGCAGTCGGCGCGTCTGGGTCCGGCGACCATCACCGATGCCGACCTCCACGACCTGCGCGAGCAGGACCTGACGATGGAAGAGATCCAAGAAGCCTTTGCCGCCATCAACCTCTTCCAATATGTGAACAGCCTGACGGATCTGGCGCGGGTGCCAGTCGATGCCCTCTGAGACGGGGCACGACCTCGCGGCGTCGCTGGCCTTGGCGGCAGAGATTGGCGCGGCACTGACGGCCACCGCGACGCTGCCAGAGCTGGTCATGGCCCTCAATGTTCATCTGAAATGGCTCCTCCCTGCCACTCAGGCGGCGCTATGTTTGATCGAGGAGGATGCGCCGAACTTTCGACGCATCACTCGTCAGCATGAAACCACCGAGCCCCTCGGCACGGATGCCCTCAGTTGGAGTCTGACCACTGCGACGGGGGTGGCGATCCCTGACCTCGCAGCGGCTGAGGGCTATCCCCCCGGCACGTCGCCAGCCGGGAGCGGCACGCTGCTGTGCCTGCCGTTGGTGAGTAATTGCGGCTTCATCGGCGCGTTGGCGCTGCACTCGCCCAAGCCGGGGGTGTTCGCAGCCATTGATCGCGGGCTGCTGCACCTGATTGCCCATCAGGTTGCGGCGGCGGTGCAAGTGGCCTTGTTGATGGATGAACTCGACAACGCCGAAGCCGTCATTCAAGGCATGGCGCGGGCACTGGAAGCGCGCGACGCCTACACCGCCGGTCACTCGGACCGTGTGACGGAGTACGCAGTGGCGCTGGCGGAGGCGGCGGGCGTCTCGTTCGCCATGCGCTCGATTATTGCGCGCTCGGGTCGAATGCATGACATTGGGAAGATCGGCGTCCCCGATGCCATTTTGCTGAAACCCGAGAGGCTCACGGATGCCGAGTTCGCCATCATTCAACGCCACCCCCTCGTCGGTGACGAAATCTGCCAACCATTGCAGAGCTTGCAACGCCTGCGTGCGGGGGTGCGCCATCATCACGAGCGTTATGATGGCAAGGGCTACCCCGACGGGCTGGCAGGCGAAGATATTCCCCTGCCGGGGCGGATCCTGGCCATCGCTGACACGTTCGATGCCATGACCAGTTCGCGTCCCTATCGTCCTGGCATGCCCGTGGCCAGGGCCATGAGCATCCTCGTCGCCAATGAGGGTCCGCAATGGGACCCCGCCCTCGTCGCCATTTTTGCGACGCTGCGCCTGTTGGAAGATGCCCAACCACGAGCCGCGTGATTCAGCGCGATTGGTGGTGGGCATCTTGCCTTTGTGGGTCATCATGTCCTATGGTGAAGCGTGATGCGACAGCACGAACACCAGGAGGACGGTGCCCCATGCCCACTTACACTGTTGACGATGTCACGCTGCACTATGCGGAATATGGGTCGGCAGACGGACTGCCAGTGATGTTGCTGCATGCCTTCCCCTTGAGCGGGGGGATGTGGCAGCCCCAGGCTGAGGCGCTGGTGGCGTCGCTCGGTTGCCACGTGATTGTGCCGGATCTGCGGGGCAGTGGTGCCTCGTCAGTGCCGCTGGGGCCATACCCGATGGAGCGCATGGCGGCTGATGTGTTGGCGCTGGCAGACCACCTGGGGCTAGCGAGCTTCGTCCTCGGTGGCCTCTCGATGGGGGGCTATGTCAGTTTCGCGGTGTTGCGCGCCGCGCCCGATCGCCTGCGGGCGCTGATTTTGGCTGACACCCGCCCAGGGGCCGACACGGCGGACGGCCAGCGTGCCCGCGAAGGGCTGGCCCAGTTGGCCGAGCGCGAGGGCGCGGCCCCCATCGCTGAAACGATGCTGCCAAATCTGCTCTCGGCGACGGGTCTGGCGAGTGGTGCCATCCCTGATCGCGTCCGCGCGCTCATCCTTGCCAACAGCGGGGCGGGCATCGCAGGGGCGGCGCGGGGGATGGCGCTGCGCCCAGATGCCAGTGATCTGCTGCCAACCATTGCCTGTCCAACCTTGATCATCGTGGGCGAGCAAGACCTCGTCACGCCGCCACATTTTGCCCAGACCATGTTCGAGTCGATTCCCAACGCGACTTTGCAGGTCATCAGCGACGCGGGCCATCTGAGCAATATGGAACAGCCCGATGCCTTCGCTGACATCGTCGAGCATTTCTTGCGGGCACTTCCCACGGCGTCATAGCGTCGCTGGGCGCGTCCAACCAAAGTTGCGTTCGCGGTAGAGTTCGCGGAAACCCAGACGGGCATAGACTCCCACGCCCTCAGCGCTGGCCTGCAACACCGCGTGGTGCAGGCCGCGTGCCTGCGCCGCCGCCAGGCAGGCGCGCGTGATCGCCCCGCCCAGTCCCTGGCGGCGCGCAACGGGTGCCGTGCTGACGTCATAGACGCCCGCCAGACCCCCCGCCAGCAGCAGCGTTGCAGAGGTCACTGGCGCGCCATCCACATAGCCCACGAAGTGTTGCCAGGGGGCATCCTCAGCGAAGCCCAGCGCGCTGTAGGCATCATGGTATGGCTGCACGTTGGTGGGGCTGGCCTCAAACCCCAACGCCGAGGCGCGGGTCCAATCGGCCATCAGGTTCGCGTCGCTGACGCGGTGAATCGTCAGCGTGGGTGGCACAGTGGGTGCGGGGGAATGCCCAGCAAGGGCCAACGTCATCACGGGGCGAGACTCATGCGTTAATTCGGTGAGGCCCGCTGCCAGCAGCCGTGTGGCGAGGTCGGTGGGCTGGCTTGCGGGTAGCACCTGCCACCATGTTTGCCGCACCAACGGCGTCAGGCGTGCCAACACCGCGTGAATCTTGGCATCGGCGGTCGCGGCGGTGAAGCGCGTGGCCAGCACGGTGCTGCCTGGCGCGCTGTCGGCCACGAAGGCGGTGTAGTCTGCCTCACGCCACAACTGCATCTGCGGAAGGATGGTGAAGCCCGCGAAATAGGCGGCATAGTTCGTCTCGGTCGCGGCGATGAGGTCCGCTTCGGTGGGCTCGCGCAAGGGCGTCAGCATGGCCACATTCTCCGTGATGGTTGGGGACGGCAGTCGCTGGCGCCGTTTCCCTGGCCGAAAGTGCACAACATAAGCGACCCACCAGGGCCGGTGCCCTAGGGATCGCTTATGACGCGGCAAGGGGTCTACACACCCTGGCGTTGCAGAATCTTGAGGCGGATGTTGCGCTTGCGGCGCTGAGTGATGCCGTTGCGCTTGTTGCGGGCACGGCGGCGCGCGGTGAGCGCTCCTTTTCCTGACATAGCGGGTCCCTTTCTGAGCGGATTCTTTGCTATGGCAAGCATATCACATCCGGCGGATGTGGGGGAAATGGCTGGTACTCTGGCTTGCCGCGTGAAACGTATGCCGCTAGAATGACGTGTGAAGAATGACGCAATCAAGACGACGCAATGAGAATGGGACGGTGATGCATGGCACAACAAGAACTGGTCGGGGGCGA
Source organism: Ktedonobacterales bacterium (assembly GCA_013815535.1). GTDB lineage: Bacteria > Chloroflexota > Ktedonobacteria > Ktedonobacterales > JACDGC01 > JACDGC01. The sequence continues at coordinate 864 of JACDGC010000028.1, read as the reverse complement.
ACAGCCCCACATCTTAGTGGTGGATGACGAGCGCAGCATCGCTGATTTCATTCAGGTCGGCCTGCGGCAAGAAGGCTTCCGCGTCTCGGTGGCCCGCGACGGCCCCACCGGATTCTCACTGGCCCGCAGCGCCACGCCTGATGTCATCATCATGGATGTCATGCTACCTGGGGTGGATGGCATCGCCGTCACCGAGCGCTTGCGCGCCGACACCACCACCGTGAATATTCCCATCCTCATGCTCACTGCTAAGGATAGCGTCAATGAACGCATCGCTGGGCTGGAAAGTGGCGCCGATGACTATCTGAGCAAGCCATTCGACTTTCAGGAATTGGTCGCACGGATTCGGGCGCTGCTGCGTCGCCAGCAACGGATGTTGGGTGGAACAGCGGGCACGGTGCTGCGCTTCGCTGAATTCGTGCTGGATGAACGTGCCCGCGAGGTCTATAAGGGCGATCAGTTGGTCGAATTGACCGCCAAAGAGTTCAACCTGTTGCAGCTTTTCATGGCGCACCCCCGCCAGGTGCTTGATCGCCAGACCATCCTCACGCGCATCTGGAGCTATGACTTCGCTGGCGACACCAACATCATCGAAGTGTATGTACGCTATCTGCGCGAGAAGCTGGAAGATGACCCCAGTGCGCCGCGCTATCTGCAAACCGTGCGGGGGGTTGGGTATGTCCTTCGCGGGGCATAAGCGCCGGAGCTTTTGGAGATCGCTCCGGTGGCGGTTGACTTTCTGGTATGTCGCGCTGCTGGCGCTGATGTTGCTGGGGTTGGGGGTCGTGCTGCTGGTGACGGTCAACCAATTGCTGCTCACCAACGCGGTCCAGCGCTTCGACCAAGAGGCGGTGACGGCGGCGC
>JACDGC010000630.1 GCA_013815535.1 Ktedonobacterales bacterium | reverse complement strand
GTTCGCGCCTGCGCGTCGCCGGGGCCGAGGTTGCCACGGTCTTGGGGTGGGGGACGCTGCTAGCGGTCGTGATGCTCATCATTGCTGGCATCTTGCAGGGCAATTCTGCGACGCCTGCCACGACGACCGTGCAACAAACCGCCTTGATCCAGGGCTTCACCTTCACCGTACTGGCGATGTTGACGCTTTTTCGCATCGGCGTGCGCGTGTGGCGGTGGTGGGATCGGCTGCGGCGGGGGTCCGTCAGTTGGGCGCTGACGCATGCCCTATTGATCGCCATCGCGGGGGTGGGGTTGGCCTTTGCCACGCTCAGTGTGCTGCTCAGCTTGCTCTTCATTCCCGGGTATGTGCTGAAGGTGCTGCCAGATGCGATCTTCTTTCTCACGGTGGCGGTGGTGGCGGTGAGCCTGCTGGCGGCTCCCGTGGGCCTGTGGGCGCATCTGGCGGCGCGGCGCATCACCCTGCGGCTCCGCGCGTTGGCGGCAGCGACTGAGTCCTTGCGGCGCGGCGACCTGAGCCAACGTGCGACCATCGCTGGCGCGGATGAAGTGGCCCAACTGGGCCGCGACTTCAATGCCATGGCTGCCGACCTGGAACGCGCCCAGGCTGAATTGCGCCGCGAACGCGATACGGTGGTGGCATTGCTGCGGGCACGACGTGAACTGGTTGCCGCTGTGTCGCATGATCTGCGCACCCCCGTTGCCAGCCAGCGGGCCTATGTGGAGGGCCTGTTGGCGCGCTGGCAGACGCAACCGCCCGCCACCACCACCAGCGATCTGGCGACATTGCATCGCGAGACGTTGCATCTGCAAGGGTTGGTGGCCGATCTCTTTGCCCTTGCCCGCGCGGATGTTGGCAAATTGGCCCTCCACCTGGAACCGACTGACGTGGGGCTGGTCTGCACGCGCGTCGTGGCTGCCCTGGCTCCCTATGCCTGGGAGTCTGGTCGTGTCACCGTGAGTGCCCCAGTCGCCCCATCTCTCCCCCTGCTCCTGCTCGACCCGCAACGGCTTGAGCAGATCCTCCATAATTTGGTGGGAAACGCGATCCGCCACACGCCGCCGGGCGGGGTGGTGCTGGTCACCGCCGAGTGTTCCGGCACAGAGGTGAGTGTGATCGTTCGCGACACTGGGCCAGGCATCAGCCCCGCCGACCTGCCTCATATCTTTGACCGCTTTTATGGCGGGGGGGCAACGGGCGGCGCGGGGCTGGGTCTGACGTTGGTGCGCGAGTGGACGTCGGCCCTGGGCGGCACCGTCGCCGCTGCGAATGCCCCTGAAGGCGGGGCGTGCTTCACGCTCCGGTTTCCCGGTGGCACGGTGCCACAAGTGCCTACACCGTAATCGCCCATTGCTGGGTGCCAAAGACTGGGTCAGCATAGATCAACGTGAAGGCATGTTGGTTGGTGGGCACCTCGAAAGCGATGGACCCATTCTTGGTCGCGCCGCCTGGGATGGTGCCATCGATTGGCTCTGGCCCCGGCAGATAGGTTGTTTTATAGACCTGCCCTGCGCCATCCTTGGCGGTGAAATCGATGTAGCCCGCGAAGTCGTGCGGGTTCCCCGTCGCATTTTTCACCGTGAGGTCGATGGCAAGGTATGTGTCGCCAGGTTGCAGCGCAGTGGCGGCGATGCTGCCCCCATCAGTGACGCGGCTGCTGTCAATCGTGATGGCCCAGGTAGCGGCGACGCCATGCGGGGCACGCACAGAGAGCAAAACGAAGGTGACGACGACGATCAGCACAGTGGCGACTATCCCCACGGTGAGGGTGGTGATGAGGCCACGCACATTGCGACTTTGCGGCGTGGATGGTGGGGGGGATGGCACGGAAACCTGAGGGGCGCGGCTCTGTGCCGCTGTCGCGATACGGGGATCAGGAGCGGACTGCATTGTATACTGCCTCCTTGTCGGATACACGGCGTGGGAAAGTGCGCTACTTCGCCCCTATGATATAACCGATCTCGCCCGTGGAAGCAAGGAAGGCAGCGGCTCATGGCGACGAAGAGCAAGCCTATTGAGCCAGCGCAGCCGTCGCTGTGAAGGAATGTGCTCAGCTAATGGGTCCCCTTTTTATGGGTGGGGCATCGTCGCGGCGGCATGCCGGAGGGCTGCTAGGGCTGCTTCAGGCAACGGCGGCTGACCACCCAGCGGCGTGGGATGGATGTTGGGTCCGTGGTAGTCGCTGCCGCCAGTGGGGATGAGGCCATGCTGCTCGGCCAGCTTGCGCAGGCGCTCCACCGTGCCATCGTCATACGGCCCATAATACGTTTCCAGCCCGCCCAGCCCAGCTGCCACGAGTTCATTTAACCGGTGGGGCAGATCGGGAATGCCAGCCGGGTGCGCCAGGGCCGCCACGCCGCCCGCGCTTCGGATGAGCGCGATGGCTTGGCTGGGGGTGAAGGGCGTGCGCGCTACATACCCTGGCTTGCCCCGCCCCACATAGCGGTCAAAGGCATCAGCGACGCTCGTGGCCGCCCCCACCTCGACCAATGCGGCGGCCACGTGGGGCCGCCCCACCGCGCCGTCCGCATGCCGCAGCACCTGCTCCCAGGTGATCGGCAGACCCACCGCCCGCAGTTGCTCGACCATCTGGCGGCCCCGCGCTTCGCGTTCTGTGCGTCGCCGCCGCAGTTCATCCTGAAACGCGGTCTCGTGCCAGCGGAGGAAATAGCCCAGCACATGTGCCTCGCCATCTCCGTTGGACAGCTCCGTGTTGATCTCGACCCCAGGGATGACCTCGATGCCCAAGCGGGTTCCCGTGGCCTGCGCTTCTGCCACCCCCTCGGTCGAGTCGTGGTCGGTGAGCGCCATCACGGTGAGGCCTGCCGCGTGGGCCATTTCCACGAGGTGAGCCGGAGCATAGAGGCCATCTGACGCGGTGGAATGGGTGTGCAGATCAGCAAGCATGGTGGGGGCAACCTCCTCAGGTGGGTGCGACACCCTTGCCACCGCAACGGGCGCACAGCCCATCCCCTGCTGCACCATCTGCGCCACGGCGCTGGCAGTGCGGGCAGGGGTAGGGTGCGCCGCTATCTGGAGCGGTGGGGGTAATGATGCCAACCCCGTGACACCAGGCACATTGCCCCGTGCCTTCGCAATCTGGGCACATCCCTGCTCCCT
>JACDGC010000629.1 GCA_013815535.1 Ktedonobacterales bacterium | reverse complement strand
TAAACGCTGGAGCAAATACGGTAAGGAGCGCGAGAAACGGTGCAGGAATGGTCTCCATGAACATGCCTCCAGACGACGATGTGTCGTCTTTCAGCCTATCACTTCTGCGAAAAGTGCCAAAGTCGAGAACTGAGGGGCAAGTGCACAAACTCAAGCTCATCAAACGGCAAGGGTATGGGCGAGCGGGGTTTGCTTTGCTGCGCAAGCGCGTCCTGCACGCGATTTAAGCTGCACAGGTGTCATCAAGGGGACGACACTTGCGACAAGCAACTCACTCAGGATTAAAGTATCTCACATACTTCGCTGCCCACTCGCTGCACCAAAAGTGTTCATGACCCACTATCCCCGGCGAGGTGTGCCCTGGGCGTTTCACCCCGAACACCGTCCTGACCCTGGAGGAGGCGCGCGCCCTGGCCCGCGATCTGCTCATCGAGACCTGCGGTCTGGTGCCGCCATCTGCCGCGCCCCCACCCCCACCTGAGCCAATTACCGGGATCGCGGTGATTGCCCCGTGGTCCCCGCCCCTGTAGAAGCACCCCATCCGAAGGAAAGCCTACGATGACCGATGAAGAGCCATGGATCACGGAGGCGCGCCAAGAGATCCTGCGCGCGCGCACAGCCGCCCACGCCCACACCTCACCGCCAGATCCGGCGCTCGATGACCTGGCCGCCTGGCACCATCTCTGCCACTGGCTCGCGCGCCACCCACGCCGGTACCTCGCTATCAGCGACCTGCCCCCGGAAGTTCATGGGCTGCTCGGCCCAGCGGGCGCGGCGCTACGGGCAACGTGGCGCGCGGCCAACCTGATGCCCGTCTATGAGCACCCACGCTATGGCTGGCGGCTCGCTCAGGATTGGCCAGAACGACTGGCGCGCCTCGGCGAACGTCCGCCCCCCAGCGAATGAAGTCGGCGCAACGGACCCTAAAATCCAAAAAGTTTGGATTTTGGACGCACCTGGCGTTCTCTCCTTTTTTGTTGCGGATGTGTTTATATTACGCATCCACAACAAAAAAAGAGGCACGATACAGTAAAGACACCACACCATAGCTTCACCTTATTGCAGGGAAGCTATGGTGTGGTTGGTCCCAGCGGGAAGAAGAGAATGGAACGTCGGCCTACACATGCCAACTACGGCACCGCTGCGCTAGAGCATCCGGGGCGGATCCAGCGGCACATACCCCGTCGATTGACAATGGCCACAGGCCGCTGGCGGGTAGCCCGACCCATCTTGAAACGGTCGGTCGTGGCCGCTGCCCCCACAGGCGATGCACATGCCCTGCACCTGGCGGATGGCCGCACAACGCACGCATTGCTCAAACCGGAAGTCGTCCGGATCCTTCTGCCAGTGATGATCACAGGATGATTGCATGGTTCCTCCAATGTTGCCCGTATGTCCAGCCCGATCTTCTTACCAGCGGGGGCGATTATCAATCCATGTTGTGATTATGCACCACAACCCATTGGGCTGACTCCCCGCCCTGGTCCGGTTCGGGAACGGTCGCATCGACGAAGTACAGGCCTTGCCTGGCGCGGGTCAACGCCACATAGCGGAGATGCAGTTCTTGGGTGTACTGCCAGGGATGCTGGCGGGGCCACACCAGCGGCAGTTTCTCGGGCTTGTAGATGAAGACGTGGTCCTCCTCTACCCCTTTCGCCTTGTGAACGGTTGACAGCCAGACATCTGGCTTGTCCTTACTGAAGAGCGCACGCATCTTCTCCTTGAGCGCGTCCGCCGTCGGCATCCCAAACGCCTCATAGCACACCCGCACCGCGGCGGCACGGTCCGTGAGCGCCTGGATGAGCGGCGCGGCATCCTCGGCGGGGCGCTGGCGCAGGCGCTCCACCTGAAGCAGTTCATAGGCCGCGAGCCAATCGCCGAACTGCTCATAGCGCGCGCCGGGCAGTTCGAGAACGGCCTCCAGCAGTTCGATGAGTTGCTCGCCGATCTCCCGGCCCCGCACGCGTGCGTTGATCTGCTGGCCAATGAGACAGATGCAGAGCGCGATGAGCGGCGCGGTGACGCGGCAAATGACCAGCGCCTGGCCGGGCAGCGCGCGCAGCCGCTCGATCAGGTCGTCTTCAGTGATATGCTCGACGATGCCTGCTGGAGCATCAGGGCGCGCCTCGATCTGCGGCACAATGGCTTGGGCAAGGGCGACGTGGCTGGCCGGGCAGCGATAACAGATGCTCAGGGGCAGCTGGGTGGCCTGGGTCCGCTCGACGATGCGATCAAACGCCTGATCGTCCGCTCCCGCGAAGCCATAGATCGCCTGCGCCCGGTCGCCCACAAAAATGAGGCGGCCCCCCTCGGGCTTGGCGCATTTGAGCGCGAGGTCCAGCACGGCCGCGCTGAGATCCTGACATTCGTCGATTAGGGCGATATCGACGGGCTTGGGTCCCAGGTGCCACTGCCACGGGAGGTAGATCATATCCGTAAAGTCGATGATGCCTTCCTCCTCGGCCTGGCGCACCCCGGCCTCGATGACCCCCTGGACGCCGGCCAGCATTCGCGTGATGAGGCGCTGACACTCGCGCTGCCGCTCGGCGCGTTGGCGGGCCTGCTGCTGCGCCTCCCAGTCGCTCTGGGGATCGGGCAGCTTCAACGGTTCCGGTTCCAGTTCCAGCGCGTAGTGATCGGCCATCTCCCGGAGCGCCTCCGGGTCACTGGGATTGGTCAGCGTCAAACGCGCCAGGCGAACGAGATCGGTCAAGGCCGTGGTGCAATGCTTTTCATCCGCCGGGCTGCGTGGACGGACGGTGCCGATGACCGCGTTGCGGGCAAGGACACGATATTTCAGCTCTTTTGGTGCCGGCTTGAGCTGCTTCCCTAAACGCTTGAACAGGGTGCCGAGGCCGATCTTATGCGCGGTCCGCGCGGCCCCCTTCATCCCTGCCTCTCTGAGTTTGTGATTAATTTCCTCTTCGATGCTGGCGTTGAAGGCCAGGAACATCCACGTCCGGCGCTGCGCTTCAATGAGTTTCGCAGAGTGGAGTGTGACGCGACGTAATTCATGGCCGCGAGAATGGCACTTTTGACAGGGAGTTGGCCACGTAGTTCCTCACCTCAGAGCACTTTTGTGACAGCAAATCTTGGTCGAAAGTCCCAAACGACCCAGTGGC
>JACDGC010000628.1 GCA_013815535.1 Ktedonobacterales bacterium | reverse complement strand
CCGTTGACCAGCCACCAATCAGCGGCAAAGTCACCCCGCAGTGCCCAAAAGGCAATGGCCTGCAAACCCGAGCACACCGTCAGCGTCAGCGAAACCACCACCAGCGGCAACCAGAAGCCGCTGCCCCGCCGCCAGAGCCACCACCCCGTCAGTCCGGTTGCCGAGATCGCCAAGTCCAGTGGCAAGAACGACCAATTCCACGCCACCAGCAGTGGATTCGTGGCGTCATGGTAAAGGTACTGCGGTGGAATAAGATGCAACCCCGTGATCGCCCAATACACAATGAAGCCGATGTCTGTCACAAGCATGACGACGCGTAAGCGTGCGAGCATTTAGTGCGCGCCTCCCCCGATATTCAGGCCAATGACGCCGCCGATGATCAGCGCCATGGAAACGAATTTGAGCGCCGTCCACGGTTCACGGAAGTAAAAGACGCCAATGGCGGTGATGGCCGCCGTCCCCACCGCCGACCAAATGGCATACCCCACGCTGACATCGATGCGCTTCAACGCGAACGAGAAGATCGTGAAACTCAACCCGTAAAAAACGAACATCAGCACTGAGGGCACCGGACGGCTGAACCCCTCCGACAGTTTGAGCGAGGTCGTGCCAGCGACCTCCGCGAGAATCGCCCCGATCAGCAACAGATAGCCCATGATGTCACTCCCCTTCTGGCTGGGTCATCGCCAGCAGTCGTTGCAGCACTTGCGCACGCAGTTCCCCCTGCGGCGGTGCCAAACCAAAGAGATCCGCCATCCATAGCCCATCCGCTGCCAGGCGGATGATCGTCGCCAACGCGGGCGAGAGGCCATCAGCCAGCAACGTCGCCTGCCATTCCGCGAAAAGCGTGCGCTTTTCTGCCATCTGCGCTGGGTCGTTGGCGATCACCGCCAGCAGTCCCGTTGTCAACGCGGCATCCTCCGGGTTGGGGTAATCGGTCGCGCGCACATACGCGCGCGTCAGACGCCCACGCGGCTCAGGGTCAGCGGCGGCGTGCCTTGCCATATCCGCCGTGAAAGACGCCAGCATGCGATCCAACATCGCCGCCACCAACGCGTCCTTACTGGCGAAATGGTAGAGCACGCCGCCCTTGCTCAGCCGCGCTTCATGCGCCACGGCATCAATGGTCAGCCGCCCCACACCGTCACGTTGGACCACGCGTGCCGCCGCCGCCAAGATGCTGATCTTCGTTGAATGTTCTTTCATACTCAGAGTGTACCGTCCAGACGGTACAGTGTCAAGGGAACTAGGCAATTTCGCAATGGCTGAGCGAAATCTCATGTTCCTCTTAGGATCACGCATTACGGTTGACAAGAAACCTTTTTTTGCGAGGCTCAGCACATCATGCGCGCATCTTCCTTGCTTTCACCGGAGCGTTTGCGCTGGTTGGGCTCCCCAACAGCCCAATCCCCCACGGCGACGCAGCCCCCCACAGCCACAACGCGCACGCTACGTTGGCACAGCCTGATTCCACACCTCTCCCCGCTGGGGGCCTTTCCCGCAAAGGGTGCTCAGCGGCTGGGGATGGTGATCACGCTGATGCTGATGGGCGGCTTCATCGGCGTATTCCTCACCTATCTCCTCCTGTTGCACCAGACGCTGGGAACGAATGGCGAAGATTTGGGGATCATGGATCAAGTGCTGTGGAACACGACCCACCAGCATTTCTGGCACCAGACGATCTGTAATGCCGTCACCGACACCAACTGCCTGGGAGACGTATCGCGCTGGGGCATTCATTTTGAACCCCTCATGTTGGCGTTGGTGCCGCTCTATTGGCTGGCTCCCAGCCCCGCGACCCTCCAGATCGTGCAAGTCTTTGGGGTCGCCCTCGGTGCATTGCCAGCCTATTGGCTGGGCAGTCGCCGGTTTCACCATGCTGGGGCGGGCATCTTGACCGCCGCAGCCTATTTGCTGATGCCCGTGTTGCGGGTGGCGGTCGTTGACGACTTTCATATGGTCACCCTCGCCGCGCCGCTGCTGATGTTTGCGCTCTACTTTCTGTATGCGCGCAATCCGCGAGGGCTCATCATCACCTGCCTCTTAGCGCTGGGAACAAAAGAGCAAATCCCGCTGGATGTGGCGATGATCGGGGCGGCGGCCTGCCTGTTGCAACAACGGTGGCGGCTGGGGCTGGGCCTCATCAGCCTCGCGGTGGTGTGGGGCATCATCGCGGCGGTGGTCATCCATCTCGCCAGCCCCATCGGCAAATCACCAACAGCCATGCGGTATGATGACATGAACGCCCTGCTTCAGCGGTTGCTGGCGTTGCCCACCGACCCCACGCGCCTTGCCTATCTGCGCACCTTGTTTGCAAACACAGGCAAGCTAGCCCTCTTTGCCCCGTGGATGCTCTTGCTCGCCCTGCCCGCCATACTGCTCAACACGCTGAGCGCCGATCCGCATCAATACTCGGGATTGTATCAATATAACGCCGATATCGCGCCTTTCTTGGTCGTCGCCGCCATGGAAGGCGTCGCCACGGCGGCCACATTGATCGCCCTGGCAAGTCGCGTGCTGCGCCAGCACCTGCACTTGCCCCCCCAGGCAGCCATCTTCCTGCGTCGGGTCGGTTGGACGCTCTTGGGCAGTTGGGCCATCGTCAACATTTCGGTGCTCCCCCAACTCTATTTCCTGAACCCCAACACCTTGCCGCCGGATGATGCGAAGGCCGCATGGCAGGCAACCTGGCCACAACAGACGGATCACAGCCAGGGTGCCCAGCGCTTCTTTGCACAGATGCCGCACACCGCCGCCGTCTCCGCCCAGGCGAATCTGGTGCCCCATCTGAGTGAGCGCCGCTACATCTATCAGTTTCCATCAGGTATCGCCAACGCCTCCTACATTCTGCTGGATGTCGAAGGCAATTACTATCCTGAACTGACCGAGCATGATTACATCGACGCGGTTGAGGCCGTCTTTGCGACGGGGGAGTTTACCGTAGTAGACTCCGATGATGGCTATCTTTTGCTGCAACGCGCCCATGCTCCGCCGAACGCCGACCGCCCGACGCTGCCCGCGCAATTTTGCGCGACGCAGCCATTGCAGAGCGCCGATGCCATCATGGCGATGCATCTCATCGGCAACTGTGACCCAACGGATGGGATGGCTGGGGGCGGGTGA
>JACDGC010000027.1 GCA_013815535.1 Ktedonobacterales bacterium | reverse complement strand
GTTTGGGGCGGGACGGGTCGTGGGACAGGCGGGGCAACCGTTGCTCATCGTGACAGGCTTGGGCATTGGCGTGCTTTCCACCGCCATCCCCTATTCGCTGGAACTGATGGCCCTCCGGCGGTTGCCCACGCGCATCTTCAGCATTATGATGAGCCTGGAACCGGCGATGGCCGCGCTCGCAGGTTGGCTGGTGCTTCGTGAAATGTTGGATGCACGGGCGCTGGTCGCCATCGCCCTGGTGACGGGGGCATCGGTTGGTGCCACCGTTGCCCCCGCTAAGACCGCTTGATCCCCTAAGCTCTGGCAAAACGCTGCGAAGCGTGGTACATTTTTGGAGAAAGACTCCACTTTTCGGGCAATTGAAATAAATTGAGCAGGATGGTTCATGACCCAACGCAAGAGCGCCCGCCAGCGTGCCACTGCCCCGCGCCCGGTGGCGGTGAATGCCGTCGATTCGCTGCGGTCACTGGCGAGCTTTGCCGCCCGTGCCTTCCCCAGCGGCGATGCCGCATTGCTGGGGGCCCTTGACGTGCTCGTTGCCCTGTGCCCCTGCCCACTCATTGGTGTTGCCCGTGCCATGGGGGATGGTCGCCCTGGTGATGTCCTGCATGTGCAGCGTCAGCCTGCCACGCCGTGGGATGCAACCACCATTGCCACCTTTTTACGCGATCACTCCGCCAAAATTGCTTCTTTGAGCCAGCCGAACGCTATCAGTGGCACGACTGCTGGCGCACCAGCCGCTGGCATGGTGGTGCCGCTCTGCACCAGCACTGGTCAACTTTGGGGTTGGCTCGTTGGCATCGATCCCCCGACCCACCCCCCCGCGTATGAGGCGTTGCAGGTGTTGGCGGGCTTGGTGATGCGCCATGTGGAATGCGCGGAGATCGCCGCTGCCACACAGGCGCGTCTGCTTGCTGCTGAGCAGGCCCAGAGCCGCACCGCCGAACTCGAAATCATCTTCAATACCATGACCGATGGTGTCTTTCTCTATTCGGCTGATGGCCACATCCGTGAGATGAACCAGGGCGCGCGCGAGCTGTTGGGGCTGTCGCATGAACCGCATCATCTGCAACGTGACGCAGCGGCCCGTTCGGCGCGCTATGGCGTGCGCGAGGAAGCGGGCAAACCGCTTGCGGCGGAGGATTGGCCTGTGTCGCGCCTGTTACGCGGCGAACATCTGACGGATAGCAATGCCGCCGAGTTTGTCATGGATACGCTGGATGGGCGCAGCGTCATCCTCAGTTTTGGTGGCGCGCCCATCATCGCCGCAGATGGCACCATCAGCGGTGCCGTTGGCGTGTGCCGCGATATCACCGCACGCCGCCACCTTGAGCGCGCCGCCGCGTCGCAAGCCCAGGAACTCGAAGCGGTGGTGACAGCGATGAGCGACGCGCTTTTCGTGCATGACCAAGTGGGGCATTTGGTGCGGATGAATCCGGCTGGTCAGGCGCTGCTGGCGGTGAACGATGCCGAAGTATCTGGCGAGATGCAAGACCGCGCTGCCCGCTGGGACCTGCGTGACGCCGAGGGACAGCCAATGCCTGCCGATGTCTGGCCGCTGGCGCGTGTCCTGCGTGGTGAGCAGTTCGCTGGCAACGATGCCATCGATGTGTGGATGCACGCCGCCAATGGCCAAGCTCGTCTCATCAGCTTCAGCGGCGCACCCATTCGCGCAAGTGATGGGACGATCACAGGGGCCGTCACGCTTGCCCGCGATGTGACGATGCGTCGCCGCCTGGAACGTCGGACGCAGATCGTGCTCGAAGCGTTGCTGGGGATGGCGACGGCCCTGGTTGGCACGCCCGACAGCGCCTCGCATGAGCGGCGCGATCTGCACCGTTTGGTTGATCTGACCCAACGCGTGTTGGGGGGGCGCCACATCAGCATCATTCGAATTGATGTGGCGACTGGCGGCATCACGCCCATTGCCATGATCGGGCTGCCCGAAGCGTGGTGGGGAAGGCTGCAAAGCGCCAATGTCGCTGCCTATCTGCCAGCCGGAGGGCTGGCGCAATTGCTGCGGGGTGAGTTGCTGCAACTGGATGTCGCGGGCACGCCCATCGTTCCGGGCTATCACTATTTTGATATACAAACCGTTTTCATGGTGGCGGCCCCTCTTGAAGATGGCGATCTTTGCATCCTCTCGGTCGAGCCGCCTGATGGCGTTGCCTTGACCCCCGCTGATGTCGGCTTGGCGCGTGCCGCCGTGCAACTGGCGGTGTTGGTGATCGAGCGTGAGCGGCTCTTGCGTGAACGCACCCAATCGCAGGCGCGCGAATTAGCGTTGCAAGTGACGAATGATCAGATGCTCGTCTTTCTGGGCATTGCGGGGCACGAACTGCGTACCCCCGTCACCAGCCTCAAAGTCACGGCTCAGTTGGCGGCGCGCGCGCTCAGCACGGCCTTGCAAGAAGACGTGCCGCCCTCGGTCACCAAGGCGCTGGAACGCGCGCAGGGCCTGCTGGCCACGGCTGACCGCCAGGTGGGCAAACTCAACCTCCTCATCGGCGATCTGCTGGATGTCACACGCATCCAGTCAGGCAAGTTGGATCTGCGCCCCGCGCTTGTGGATGTCGTTGCTCTGGCTCGTGCGGCAGTCGACGAGCAGCAGCCTTCGTGGCCCGACCGCCCCCTCATCCTTGACCTGCCCGCCAAGCCAGCGCCGCTGACCTGCGATGCCGACCGGGTGGAGCAAGTCATCACCAATCTGTTGACCAATGCTTTGAAATATTCGCCTGATGAGCAACCAGTGACCGTCACCGTGCAACTGCTGGTGGATGGCGTGCGGGTCGCCGTCACAGACCACGGGCCGGGCATCCCGCCCGCCGACCAGGCACACCTCTGGGAGCTTTTTCATCAGGTGCCGGGCATCCAGCAGCAGAGCGGCTCGGGCGTCGGCCTGGGGATCGGTCTCTATCTGTGTCGCACCATCATCGAGCGCCATGGTGGCCGCGTTGGCGTCGACAGCGAGGCTGGCCATGGCGCCACCTTTTGGTTCACGCTGCCGTTGGCCCCGGAAGAAAACGCGCTATAATAGAGCCGCGCGTACATCAACTGGTCAGCCCCAAAGGAGCACCCCCATGGACACCACGCCCTCTGCCACCATCCGCGAGCGGCTGGGATGGAGCATCACCACCGAACAATACGAGCGCATCCGCCGCCTGTGGGTGCGGCACTCCATTGCCGAGGATCGGCGCGACATCCCTGGCTTGCTGGCAACTCTGGCCCCTAGCTGCGCCTATGAGATTCAGCCAACGGGCGAGCGCTGGGAAGGGCATCCGGGGGCCACCACGTTTTATGAAACGCTCTTCGCGGCTTTCCCAGATGTCCATTTCGATCTGCAAGAGATCGTCATTGGGCCGCAGGGCGTCATCGAGGTCGTCGCTTTGAGGGGCACGCACAGTGGCCCATGGGCGGGCATCCCCGCCACCGGGCGTGCTGTCAGCTTCATCGCCATCATCCAGTTTCCCTGGAACCCTGCCGCGCAACTCTTCGATGGCGAGCGCGTCTGGTTCGACCGTGGCGCACTGGGCGTCCCACTGCCCGAGCCTGGCACGCGCGAAGGCACGCTCAGTTCCCCAGGAAGCGGCGGCTGAAGGTGGCGATGAAGACCAGTTCGATGAAAAGGCCCACCACTGCCTCAGCGGCAGCCACCGCCGGAAAGGGGCCATCCAGCGCCGTGAGTGTGCCCGGGAAGAACCCGCGCCCATGAAACGATGTGATGCTGAAGATGAAGGCTCCCAGCGGAGACAACGCAGGCCCCGCCGCCTGCCCGACGAAGAAATAGGCTGCCGCGAACCCCAGCACCATCGACACATAGGCCACGAAGGCCCGCCCGGCCCGCTCACCATACCCCGCCACTGCGTCAAGGATCGCCGACCCCAACCAGTTGACGTACTGGCGATCCTTCCGGAGCGCCCGCCGTTCCAGCACCTGTGCCCGCAGCCGGAAGCGCGACGCGGGGATGGCGAGGCCCTGCTCTTTGAGCGCGCCCGCCAGCCCGTTATAGGCCCGTGCCGCGTTGCGGATGCCTTCCACCACGACGCCACGTTTCGTGCCACGCGTGAGGTTGAAGTCCTCATCCCCCAAGCGCTTCACGTTGTCCCAGGCAATCCGTGTCAGCAGCGCCCCGTTCCAGATGACATCGGCCAGTTGGGTGCGTTCATCAAACTGTGCTTCGCTGAGGATGGTCGCCGCGTCGAGATGAGCACCCACCAGCCGTGCCCCACGTAAATCCGTCTGGGAAAGCCGCGCCCCCTGAAGCGATGCAAAAGTCAAATTCGCTCCAGCGAAGGTTGCCCGCCGCCCATGGACAAGGGTCATCGTGGCGTTTTGCAAATTCGCCCCATTCAGATTCGCCATGCGTAGCCGCGCATAGCTCAGATTGCTATCGACTAACTGTGCCCCCGTGAGATCAGCCCCCAGGAAGAATGCACGGCTGAGGTCAGCACCGATCAATTTCGCATTGACCAGTTGCGCTCCGCTGAAGTTCGCGTCGCGCAGGTCCGCTACGACGATATATTCATCTTGGGTCGCTCGCTGAATCTGGTTGAGTTCATCGACATTGCCACTCCAGCCGCGCTGCGTCATGATCCAGTCTAATTCGCCAAGCGTGTGGATGTGCACATGCCAATACGGTGGCCGACCGGCGGCCACATTCGCCTGATAGGCCGCCGCGAACTCTGCTTGCCGCGTGGTGCTGGGTGTGGTGCTATCAACAGCCGTTGTCATGGCAGGAGCGCTCCTTTGGATGATTCATTGCTCCCATAGGATACGACAATTGGGCAAGGGTATCGCATATGCGATATCCTTGCCCAATGAACGCCGTCAAGAAGATAAGCTAGCCTGGTTACTGTGGCTACGGAATCGTGTGGTGCAGGTGCTCGTTATACTCATCCGCAGCCTGCTGGTTGCTGGCCGTCAGGGGAGAGCGTGTGATGGCTGACTCGTTCTCATAGCCCAGCTTCGGTTGCTGGCCCGCAGGCCCGCCCGCGTCGGGCAGTACGCGTGCCGTCGCTTGCAGCACCGCTGCCGTCACGTTGGGGAAGAGATCGACCGCCTTCGCCGCCAACTGTGCGGTGATGCCCACGATCAGTTCGGATTGCCCACGCTGCGTGGCAGTGACGATCTGTTGTGCTGCACGCTGAACATCCACCGAGATGATGGGCAGACTATCCAGCACGCTGAAGAGTGCGTATTCGACCTGATGCTGGCCCTTCACCGTCACATTGCGGTACGAACCAGTGCGCATCAGCCCTGGCGCAACCGTTGTGACGAAGATGCCCTCCGGCGCGAGTTCCGCGTTGATGCCCTCGGAGTAGCCGGTGAGGGCAAATTTCGCGCTGCTATAGGGCAGCAGGTGCGGCACGCTGACCTTGCCCCCAATCGAGGCGATATTGACGACGTGCCCCGCCTTGCGTTCACGCATCTGGGGCAGCACCGCAGTCGTCACGTACACCGGACCCCAAAAGTTGATCGCCATCACTTGCTTGAAATCATCCAGATTCTGGGCGGCAAATGGCCCGGCGGTGATGATGCCCGCGTTATTCACCAGCACATCAATCTGGCCAAAGTGCGCGGTCACCTCTTCCACCATGCGCCGCACCTGGGCTTCGTCGGCGATGTCACAGGTGGTTGTATAGGCATCGATGCCGAAGTCGGTTCGCAACTGGTCGCGTGCAGCAGCAAGCTCTGTGGCGTCGCGGGCACAAAGTGCCACCCTGGCCCCCGCGCCGCCAAACTCGCGGGCCAGCGCGAGGCCCAACCCGCGAGAGCCACCTGTTATCAACACCGTCTTACCATGCAAGTCCAGATGGCGCGCTGCCGCTCGTCTGCCCGCAAGGATGCCCAGGCCGATCCCCGCCGCCACCCCTGCCGCACCCAGCGCCAGCACCCGTTGCTCGCCGCTCGTGTCTTTGGGATTGCTCACGGCTTCATCACCACCTTGATGCAGTTATCTTTCTTTTCTTTGAAGATTTTGTACATGTCGGGGCCGTCCGCCAGCGCGACACGGTGCGTGATGATCTGCGATGGATCAATCTTGCCATCTTGGATGTATTGCAGCAGTTTCTTCTGGTAGCGCTGCACGTGGGTCTGCCCCATTTTGAAGGTGAGGCCCTTAGCGAAGGCCGCGCCCATCGGCATCTCGTCGATGAAGCCGCCATACACGCCGGGGATCGACACCGTGCCGCCTTTGCCGCACGCCTGGATGAGCAAGCGCAGTGCGGTGGGACGATCTGACTCGATGTGGGCAACTTGGCGGGCTTTATCGAGCGCGCCCATCACGCCCGTGCCGTGCGCCTCCATCCCCACCGCGTCGATGACAGCGTTGGGGCCGCGCCCGTTCGTCGCGTCTTTGATGGCCTGCACGATGTCTTTTTGCTCGGTATAGTCGATGGTTTCGGCGTGGCCGAGCTCACGCGCCATCGCCAGCCGCTCCGGCACGCGGTCGATGGCGATGACGCGGCTGGCCCCCAGCAGATACGCGCTCTGGATGGCGAATTGCCCCACGGGGCCGCAGCCAAAGACCGCCACCACGTCATCTGGCTGAATGTTGCAGTTTTCCGCCGCCATATAGCCCGTGGGGAACACATCCGTCAGGAAGAGTGCCTGCTCGTCTGAGATGCCCGCTGGAATGATCAAGGGGCTGACATCGGCATAGGGCACGCGCACGAACTCCGCCTGCCCACCCGCATAGCCACCGTAGATGTGCGAATAGCCAAACAGCCCACCGCCAGAATAGCCGTAGAGTTCCTCAGCAACCTTCTTGTCGGGGTTCGAGTTGTCGCACAGCGAAAACAGCTCATGCGTGCAGTAATGGCAGGTGCCACAGGCGATGTCGAAGGGCACCGTCACGCGGTCGCCCTTTTTAAGGGTGGTGATGGCGTTGCCAACCTCGACCACCTCACCCATGAATTCGTGGCCGAGGATGTCGCCCGACTTCATCGCCGGGATGTAGCCATCATATAAATGCAAATCTGAGCCACAAATGGCCGTCAACGACACTTTAACAATGACATCTCGTGACTCTTGGAGGGTGGGGTCAGGCACGTTATCTACCGTCACATGGTGGGGGCTGTGCCATCGCAGGGCTTTCATGGGGTGCTCCTTCTCTTGCTCTAACAATATGGTGGGATGGAGCGCTACCCACGCATAGACAATGCCACCATACGGAAGAGCCAGCCCTCAGGGCACTGTAAGCCTCAATCGTGAAGTGCAGCAAAAGAATCCGGGCATCCTGGGCGAGATTCGTAACCATCCCATCATCGCGGCTGGCTTGGGTGCCGTTGCCGCGTATGAGCTCGACAAACACTTTGGGAAGTAGCAAATCGAAAGGGGGTGGCACGAATGGCCACCCCCCCCCGCAAGTTGGCGCCTTCACCGCTCGGCGCTGTGTTCTGTCATCGCAACGGGGGTGGGCGCTTCATCCATATTGTCTTCCACGATCAGGCGGGCACTGCGTTGATAGGTGCAATAGGCCCAGGCCCACTGAAAAAGGACGGCGACACGGTTGCGAAAGTCGATCAAGAAGGTGATATGCACCGCCAGCCACAGCACCCACGCAAAGAAGCCGCTGATGTGCAGCCGCCGCGTATCCACGATGGCGAAGGCCCGCCCCACCGTCGCCATGTTCCCCTTGTCGTGGTAGCGGAAGGGGGGCGGGTCCGTCTGCCCTGTCAGCCGACCGCAGATGACCCCGGCGGCATAGCGACCCTGTTGCAGGGCTACCTGGGCCACACCGGGCAGCGGCTCGCCCTCTTGCTCGGCATGGGCGGTGTCGCCAATGACGAAGATGTGCGGCTGGCCAGGCACGCTCAGGTCTGGCAACACCAGCACGCGGTTCGCGCGGTCGGTGGGCACACCCAGCCAGTTTCCCGCTGCTGAGGCGCGCACCCCCGCCGCCCAGATGACCGTGCGTGCGGCAATGCGCTCGCCATTCATCAGCACCCCCGCCGCGTCGATCTCTTGCACCATCGTATCGGTGCAGACTTCGACGCCCAGGTGCGCGAGGTGATCGCGGGTTTTTTCAGCCAATGCGGTGGGGAAGGCAGGCACCAAATGCGCCAATCCCTCGACCAACACGATGCGGGCCTGCGTGGGATCGATGCGCCGGAAGTCGCGTTTCAGCGCCACATGGGCGAGTTCTGCGATGGCCCCGGCCATTTCCACGCCTGTTGGCCCACCCCCCACGATGACGAAGGTCAGCAGCGCCGCGCGTTCCGCTGGGTCCTCCGTCAACTCCGCCGCCTCGAACGCTCGCAGTATCTTACTGCGCAGGGTCGTGGCATCTTGAATCGACTTCAAGCCTGGGGCATATTCTTCCCATTCGTCATGACCGAAATAGCTGTGGCGTGCCCCCGTCGCCAGGATCAGGTAATCATATGGCACACGGCGGTCCCCTAATAGCACCTCTTGGTTGGCCGTGTCGATGGCTGTCACCTCGGCTAAAAAGACCTCCGCGTTGCGCTGGCCTCGCAGCACGGCGCGGATGGGCGCGCTGATTTCAGCGGGTGAAAGCCCCGCAGTCGCCACTTGATAGAGCAGCGGCTGAAACAGATGATGATTGCTGCGGTCGATCACCGTCACCGCGACCGGCGCGGCGCGCAGATGGCGGGCGGCCTCCAACCCACCGAAGCCTGCCCCAACGATGACGACCTGTGGTAAATGTTGTCTTTCGCGTTCCATGAAACGCACCTCCTCCGCTGCAAACGGCAGGAACCTCACTTCACACCCCTCTTTCTTATTATAGGGCGTCAGGGATTGTGCTGTCATGATACCTAGCTATTCCTCTCAGCAAACGGGGAGCATCTCTGCTATAATCAACACAATGTTTGATGGATTGGTTATGGGGGCTAGATATCATAGCTATTGTTTTCTTGCGCTCATCGTGGCGGCGTTGGTTGCTGCCTGTCTTGGCGGCGGCTATCGTGCTGGCGGGCATTGGCGTTGCACTGCGATTGACGCACACCGCTCAGTCCAATAACACTAGTCTGCCGATTCACCTGGCTGTGCCGCAGATCACCCTCACCACTAGCACGGATGTCGAGGCCCTGCGCGCATCGGATGGCAAGGTGTTGTGGCATGCCCCATTTGCGCATGCCACCGTGATCGCGGGCAGTGGGTTGGTGCTGGTCGCCGAGACAGGGCAAAGGCTGCATCTGTTGGATGGTCGGGATGGCAAGGTACGCTGGACCCACACGCTGTCGGTTACTGCCGCTAATGGACAGTTTGCCCCCGCCCTCATCACACCAGATGTCGCACTTTTTACGGCGAACATGTGGCAACGGACTGATAATACCTATCGTGTGCAGGTGCTGGCACTGGCGACCAGTGATGGACATGTCGTTTGGACCTATCACGAAGACAACGTCATGCATGTTGATCTGCGGTTGGTTCGCGATATGGTGATGGTTGCCGACCACGCCTATGTGGGCCTGGTTCACGACATTAGTTTGTCGGCATTGACTGCGACAGACGGTAGCTTGCGGTGGCGCTATTCCGCCCATGCCGAGCACATCAACATATATGGGCTTGCTGGCGACACCCTCATCATTCGCGCCGCTGGGCTCACCACCCTCAATGTCGCGACGGGCAAGCAGCAGTGGCAAGCAGCAGCGAGCACCTTTGATTCGGCTGGGTGCATTGCGGGTGATGTCATCTATGCTTCAGTCTATGCCTCCGACATCACTATGAATCCCTATAGCATTGCGGGCATCGCGGCATTTCGATTGAGCGACGGCACCATTTTGTGGCGACACGATCTCTCGCCGCAACGCATCACCTTTCCCTTCGCATGTACCCCCGATGGTTTGCTGGTCGAGCAAGTGGAAAGCGACAATGGGCAAACTATGCTGTATCATTTGCGCGGCAGTGATGGTGCGGTGCTGCGCCAGTCTTCTTTCGCTGCCGCAACCGTCTTACCCATTGCTGGCCTTTCAGCAGATGTGCTTCTCGACAGTGCCACAATGTTGACGCTCATCGATGGCGCAACCGGCAGAGCACACTGGCACTTCACTGTGCCCGACCTCGCGGGTCAGTTTTTTGCCTACCCTCAGAGCAAGGGCGGCACCCTTTACCTCAGCCGTGGTGCCACTGCCCAGGCTCGTGCGACGCTTTATGCCATTGATGCGGCGGCGGGCACGATGCGCTGGCAGCACCCGTATGATGGTCCAATAAACTTTGGGCTAGATGGGTGAGTTGCCAGTGCATCATGCTATAATTTGAGATGAGATCAAGCGCGAAGGAAGTTGCATGGGCAACCTGAATATCTTCATCGCCTTTGTGGCGGGGCTGGCGTCGTTCCTGTCGCCATGTGTGTTGCCATTGGTGCCGTCATATTTAGCGCAACTCGTCGGCCCTGGCGTGCTGGAAGCACAGATGGATGCCCAGCCCGCTATGCAGGTACGCACAGATGGCAGCGCGACGCTCGGCCTGACGCAGCGGCGTCCGGCGCTGTGCCACTCCTTTGCCTTCGTGGGGGGCTTCAGCACCGCTTTCATCGCCTTGGGCGCGTCGGCAAGCGTGCTGGGTGGCTTCTTGAAATCGCATCAGCAAGGCATCAGCGAGGTTGGCGGGCTGATCATGATCGTCCTGGGGCTGCACTTCGCGGGCATCATCAAGATTCCCCTGCTCTACCGTGAAGGGCGGCTGACGTGGCGGCCCACCCAACGCGGCTATGGTGCGTCATTCCTGATCGGCCTCATCTTCGCGTTGGGGTGGACGCCCTGCATCGGCGTCATCCTCACAGGCATCTTAGTGTTGGCGGCGCAATCCACCACGCTTGGGGCGGGCATCATCCTCTTGGCGGCGTATTCGGTGGGGCTGGGGGTGCCGTTCATCATCATGGGCGCGGCGTTCTCGCAGTCGCGCCGCTTCCTCAAGCGCCTGACACCCCACCTGGGCACCATCGAGCGCGTGACGGGCATCGTCATCGCCCTGATGGGCTTCCTCATCTTCAATGGCTGGCTGATCTACCTGAACCACTACTTCACCTTCGGCCTGCCGGGGCTGTGACGATGGATGATCAAAACAAGCGCCTCATCGAACGCCTGCTTGAGCGTATCGAACAGGGACCCAAGCCAGAGGATGAATATCGTTCGCGCAAACGGCGACCGTATCCCCCTGTGCTCGCCGCCGATATCGAACGCGCCGAAGAAGCACTGGGCTTTTATCTGCCACCATTGCTGAAAGATATCTATCAAACCATCGGAGATGGCGGTTTTGGGCCTGGATATGGATTGTTGCGGTTGAATGTACCACGTTCAACGTGGAGCAACGAGCAAGAAGATTCTATCGTTCTTGATTATCAAG
Source organism: Ktedonobacterales bacterium (assembly GCA_013815535.1). Taxonomy (GTDB): domain Bacteria; phylum Chloroflexota; class Ktedonobacteria; order Ktedonobacterales; family JACDGC01; genus JACDGC01. Next base: position 3,611 of record JACDGC010000027.1, on the reverse strand, counting down.
AGTTACATAATGCCACTGCCGCGCAACTCAATGAGCAACTGCCAGTGGGCGGTACCCCTCAGAATCGTTGGCCAACGGGCATCGTGATCATTAATGATTGGGGATGCAATATCTTCTCATGTCTTGACTGCTTGAGCGAACCAGACTATCCTATCTTGCGGAGAGACTATAATCGGGGCTATAACGAATTTTGTGTAGAGTCGCCATCTTTCGCCCAATGGCTCGAAGCTTGGATAGATAACATCGCCCTTTTCGACCTGGATTGGGAGAACGCCCAAAAGATGGTTTTCCCATTCCGTCCATGACTGGTCTAGCGCAGCACGCGAAACGAGGAACAGCAATGGCCATCAGCAGCGAACGATTCATCGAGCGCGATGAAGTGTCGTATATAGAGGAGCCGACAGCGGGCGATCCGCCGCAGTGGTTGGTGGTCGCGCTGCTGGCGAGCTTCGCGGTGGCCCTGCTGGCGCTGGCATTCTGGCCCGGCGCGACGCTGATCGACCGGCTGCGCGTGTTGGTGGGCGGCATTTGCGCGCAACTGCCAACGCACATGTTCTACCCTGGTGGCCAAGGGTTGCCCCTCTGTGCACGCAACACCGGCATCTATTTGGGCTTCAGCATTGGCACCATCGCCCTCTTCGCGCGGGGGATGGGGCGCACAGCGCGGATGCCCAAGGGCTGGCTGGCGCTGTTGCTGCTGGGCTTCGTCGGGGTGCTTGGTGTCGATGGCATCAATTCGTTTCTGCTGGATCTGCATCTGCCGCACCTCTACCAGCCCAATAATCTGCTGCGCCTGACGACGGGTTTGCTGACGGGCACGACGATGGCCGCTTTCTTGTTGCCCACGCTCAATGGGGTGCTGTGGCGCAACCCCGACCCACGGGCGGCGTATCGCTCACCGCGCTTCTTGTTGGGCCTCGCGCCGTTTCTGGTGTTGGCCTTCGCGCTGGTGGCGTCACAATGGGGCTGGCTGCTCTACCCGTTGGCGATTCTCAGTTCGGCGGGGGTGGTCTTGGCGCTGTCACTCATCAACCTGACGTTCACCCTCGCTTTCACGGGGCGCATCGCGCGCTTCGCCACCTACCGTCAGGCGCTGCCGATCTTCGCGCTGGCGGTCGCGCTGGCCATCATTGAATTGCTGCTGCTCTTCCACTTCAAACAAGCGATGCTGCCAACGACGTTGCGCTAGTCGGTTGGGGCGTCACCCACCCGCGCCCGCACTTCATCCAGGCTCAGCCCAGCGATGGCGATGCGCTTATAGCGCGCCGAAACACCGCGCACCAGGGTGACATGGCCGCGTGGCACCCCCAGCGCCTTGGCCAGCACGGCGCGCATCGCGTCGTTGGCCGCGCCATCGACTGGCGGCGCCGTCACCCACACATGCATCACCTTGGCCACGTAGGCGACCCTGGCTTTACTGCTGCGTGGATGCACCACGATCTCACATTCCACGCTTGCATCCTTTGGCACGTGCGCCCGCCGCGTGTTCGGGCTAGTCGCGCATCACATGGACGACCACATTACCCCCGATGGGGATGCGCTCGACGATGTTGAAGACGCGGGCCAACCGATGCAGTTGCTCGGTGATGCGTTTGCTCGAGAAAAGATTGAAGGCCGCGATGCCCCCCGGCGTCAGCAGGGCTGCGATCTGCCGCAGGAAGGGCGTCGCCAGCGTGCCATGCGCGATCTCGCCTGCCACGTACATATCCACGCAGATCAGGTCGAAGGCTTCGGTGCAGGTCTCGATCCAGGTGAAGGCGTCGGCCTCGATCAATTCGACGTTGTCGAGGTGGATCAAGCCGAACTCTTCGCGGGCCAACCGGGCGACGGCGGGGTCGCGCTCGATGGCGACGATGCGAATTGGCCCGCAGCGCTGCGTCAAGAGCGTGGCGATGGTGCCGCCGCCTGCCCCCAGGATCAAGACACGCCAGGGCAGGCGGTGGCGCGGGATGAAGGCATCCCACACATCAAAGGGATGATCGTCCTCGACGGCGATCGACTGCACATAGTCACCCACGACCAGCGCCTTGCGTCCGTCGCGGTCTTCCACGTGGGGGAGCGTCTCACTCGGCACGGCGCAGCCTCAACCCCAGCAGGCTCGCGGCGGCCCGCAGTGCCTGGCGCGTCACCATGCCCTCGGCGGCGGAAAACGTGCCAGCCAGCAAATCGCGCGCCAGGGCATCAAGGGTGGCAACAGCGCGGGGGGTATCCAGATCGTCTTCCATGGCGGTGAGGAATTCGTCGATGGCAGGTTGTTCGGTGCGCATCTGCCACAAGACCCCGGCGGGCAGCGGGCGCGGCACCATCTCACCCGCATCGGCTGCCGCCAGCAGGCGATCCGCCAGTGTTTGCGCTGTTGCCATGTCGTCGGGGAAATAGTCCCAGTCGCTGCGGTAGTGATGGCGGGCCAACAACAGCCGGATGGCATCTGGGGTGTTGGTTTCGAGGAGCTTGCCGACGATGATCAGGTTGCCGAGCGATTTGCTCATCTTGGTGCCGCCCAGCGCGACCATGCCCGTGTGCATCCACACGCGCACGAAGGGGCGCTGGCCCGACGCGTTCTCGGCTTGCGCGATCTCGCTGCTGTGGTGTGGAAAGATCAAGTCGCGCCCGCCGCCATGAATGTCGAGTTGCGGTCCCAGATAGCGGGTCGACATCGCCGAGCACTCGATGTGCCAGCCCGGACGCCCCGGCCCGAAGGGGCTGGGCCACGATGGCTCTCCTGGCGTCTCGCCCCGCCACAGCATGAAGTCGAGCGGATCGCGTTTGCGCGGGTCGTCGGGTACATTGCCATGCTCGTTGGCCTCGGCCAGCAGCGCAGCATAGCCATGAAACCCCGCCGCTTCAGCCAGTTGCCCATAGCTGGGATCGCTGGTGTGGTCAAAATAGATCCAGCCATCGCTGACATAGGCGTGGCCGTTGGCCAGCAATTGCGCAATCATGGCGAACATCGTGGGCAATTCATCCGACGCGCGCACATAGTGGTTCGGCATGGCGACGTTGATCGCGCCCATCTCGTGCAGGAAGCGCTCGGTTTCGCGCCGCGCCAACTCATCCCACGTGATGTTGCCCAATTCTTTGGCTTTGGCGAAGAGGGGGTCGTCGATGTCGGTGACGTTCTCGGTGTAATCGACGGTGTGCCCTTGTGCCTGCAACGTCCGCACGAGCGTATCAAAGGTCGCGTAAACGAAGGCATGGCCCAGGTGGGCCGTATCATACGGCGTGACACCGCAGACGTAGAGCCGCACCGGCCCATCCGTGGGCGCGACGAAATCTTCTACGTGCTGGGTCATCGTGTTGAAGAGGCGCATGCGGTTCACAACGCTCCTTTGCGTGGTGCGGATTCAACGAGGGGGGCCAGGCCAAAGAGCGCGGCGGCATTGGCGCTGGTGGCGGTGGCGAGTTCGTCCAGCGTCATGCCGCGTCGTTCGGCGATGAAGGCGGCAGTTTTGGCGACGTTGGCGGGTTCGTTGCGGTCGCGGCGGTTAGGGTGAGGCGTCAGATAGGGGCAGTCGGTTTCGACCAAGATGCGGTCGAGCGGTGCCCAGGCGGCGACTTCGGCCAGGGTCGTGTTGGCGGGGTACGTGACGGGTCCGGCGAAGGAGAGATAC
>JACDGC010000627.1 GCA_013815535.1 Ktedonobacterales bacterium | reverse complement strand
AGGGACATCTGTTGTGCCTCCTCTGGGGGTGCCAGCGCTTGGCCATGTGCCTGCGCGGGCTGGAATGTCTTCTTGATTGGATCGTAGCACATCATTGTGAGGAATGGCAGCTATCTCCGTCACAGTTTAGTCATGCGAGGCACTGAGATTGCCTAGTGGGTCCTGCCACACGTTCCAGCCCTTATAGCTGGACTCATGGTATGGACTAGCTTAAGGGGCGACCTAGCACCAGCCAGATCGCCCCTTGGGTCGCTGCAAGCCAACTAGCGATAGCCCGAATAGGTCGTGGGTGGCAACGCTGTGGCGGCGGTCGCAGCCGCAGCACGCCGTGCCTGCCGTCGCTTGCCCAAGGTGACTAATCCGCGCACCACCAGCACCGCCAGCACGACGAAGATCAGCGCACCCAACACGGGCACCAGCAGTGAGATGACGGTGGTGAAGACCACCAGGATGTCCTCTGCGATGCTGATGAGGGGGTTTGCCAGCCCTGCCGTCGTGAGTGTGCTGGCAGGGCGCACCACCCCTGCCTTGGCCACATGGGTCGTGCCAGCGATGGTGCCACCGATGACGGCGGCGGCAACCATGCCAGCCGCGCCACTATTCGTCAGCGGGTTGCTGGTGCAGGTGAAAATCAATGCACCTGATAAAGGGCGAATGATCGTGTGGACGGTGTCATTGAGGTGGTCCACCACCGGAATCTTATCCGCGCTGATCTCATAGACGGTCAACAACACCAGCAACCCCAAGAAGAGTGGCTCGCCGATCCAACTGAAGGAGGGCAACAGCGTCACTTTGAAGCCGCCAACGCTGGGCAGGTGCGAGGCAATGCCCAGCGCCAGCACGGGCAGATAAGCCCGCACGCCCGCCGAGAGGCTGAGGCCCAATGAGGCCAGCAAGACAAAAAAACCACTAAAGTCGAGCATAGCAAGCGAGTCCTTTGTGTCGAAATGGTCCGTTTCGTTGGGATGACCTATCGCATCCCACTATCGTGCTTGCAGCATATAGAGAACCACGTTGCAGCTACAATGAACTGCATCACATTTCGGCAGTGTCGCTGGGCATATTGGTCGCTGTTGGCGTGTGGTCATCTGGCAGCCCGTAATAACTCGGTGGTGGGGGATAGCTGGGCGGTGGGGGCAGCGGCGCACGTGGTGGCGGCACAGCGGTCGGCAGGTTGGCCGCAGGGGGGCCACCGCTGGGGTAGCGTGGTGGCAGCATATTTGGGGCGGCTGCGATCCCGCGCACGATGCCGCCATTGAGTCGCTTGGCGGCGTTGATGGCGGCGACGGCCCCCGCACCCGCCATGATGCCGACATCCACCAGGGCGACCACGATGCTCCAAAAAATGGTGACGCCCCACAGCATCGATGCGGAGTAGGGGTAGCCCCACGACGCCATCTGGCCGACCAACTGGTCGCGTTCCAACGCGACGACGAGCGTCATGCCAAAGAGTTGGGCAATGGCCACCAATGCGCCGCCATAGAGGCCCGCTATCGCACCGGCTTCCCCTGGCTTGCGTGCATAGCGGGCGTCGCGTGCCATCATCATGCCCGCGCTCGCGCCACTGATGGCGGCGATCAACGGGCCACTCACGCAAAAGCAGACGAATGACGTTAAGAAGACCGCGATGGCCGCGCCGCCCCCCGCGACCAGCCCCGCGCGCAACCGTGGGTCCATGGATGCTTGCCCCTTCGCGCTAATGTTCGATGGGGAGGTGCTGACCCTCCCAGGCGTCCATGCCGCCTGTCATGTTGGTGGCGCGGTCAAAGCCCGCGCGGCGCAGCAACTGAGTCGCGCGCTCGCTGCGCATGCCCATGTGGCAGACCAACACGATGTCGCGGTCCTTGGGCATCTCACCCACATGCGCCGCTAGCTGGCCCAGGGGGATGTGCCGCGCCCCCGCGATGTGCCCTGCGGCCCATTCGTCGGGTTCGCGCACATCCACCACGAGCGGCTTGTTCGCCTCGTCGTCGGTGGTCAGCCGCGCTTGCACATCGGCGGCGCTGATGGTGGGTACCTGTGTTGGTCGCTGGAATGTCATGGGTTCGCCTTTCGCTGAGATGCTGTTAAACGTACACCGTCATTTACGCATGCTCTGACGCGCGACGCAAGGGAAATAGGGGGGATCGTAGACTACGGACAACCTGAATACGCTGGAGGATAGTATTGGAAGCACCCAATATCGTTTTTCGTGTTCATGTTTTGCAGCGCATGTTTCAGCGCAGCATAACCGAGGAAGATGTGCAGCACGTGCTTGAAAATGGAGAAGTCATAAAAGAATATCTCGATGATACGCCCTTTCCTAGTCGTTTGCTCTTGGGTTGGAGAGATAAACGGCCCTTGCATGTTGTTGCCACTGACAATAAAGCCGAAAACAAAACTTACGTTATCAGGGTGTATGAACCTGATCCCCAGATTTGGGCACCAGACTTTCGGAGGAAAAAATCATGAAATGCGTCGCTTGCAAAGAAGGCACAACCCAACCAGGCTTCATCACCGTGACACTAGAACGCGATATGGCAACTATCGTCGTCAAACGTGTCCCTGCTGAGGTGTGTACGAACTGCGGCGAGGGTTACGTGGATGGCGTCATCTCAGCGCGCCTCCTTAAAACAGCCGAAGAGGCTATCAACGGTGGTGTGCAGGTTGACGTGCGCCAATATATCGCTGCCTAAAAACAAAGGCGATGCAGCTTAATCGTTGCATCGCCTTTTTCCTAGCATCCTATCGACTAGCACCCACGGGCACGCTCTTTTCGTTGGTGCGGGGGGCATCGCCGGGGGACCAGCGCAGGCGTGGTTTGCGCGCGGCCAGCGTTTGGTCCAGCCGCCCCACGGTGGTGGTGTGCGGCGCATGCTGCACCGTCGCTGGCTCCGTCTCGGCCTCGTCAGCGATCTGGCGCATGACCTGGATGAAGTTATCCAGCGTCTCGCGTGTTTCCGTCTCGGTCGGTTCGATCATCAGTGCCTCGCTGACGATGAGGGGGAAATAGACCGTTGGCGCGTGGATGCCAAAATCCAGCAAGCGCTTGCCAATGTCGGTCGCCGTCACACCATGGGCCTTTTGCCGATTCGCCGAAAAGACGAACTCGTGCATGCAGGTGCGGTCAAAGGGCAGCGTATAGCGA
>JACDGC010000626.1 GCA_013815535.1 Ktedonobacterales bacterium | reverse complement strand
CGCTGAAGGCATTGGAGATGACGGTGTAGCCCTGGCTCTTTGGATGGATGTCACTGAAGATCGAGCAGATCCACGTGTAATTGCAGATGTTGGTGCCCATGTTCGCCCCACCAAAAGCTGAATAGGTATCAGCCACGGGTAAGCCAAACTGGGCCGCGTCTGCCGCGATGGCTGCGTTCAGTTGCTGCACATAGGGCAGCGAGTTCGGGCATTTGTTGATGTAGGGATCGTAATAGTTGGTCAGGATGAGATCGCCCGTCCGTTGGCCGCTGCCATTAGTGAGGGCATTCACCAGCCGTGGCAAGATGGTGTTGACCATGTTGCTGTTCAGCGTCGCCAGATCGCTGGCCCAGGTGGACGACACCACGCAGGTCGAGGGGTTGATGTCGGGCAACAGATCGTTGGCCCCCATATCCAGCGTGACCGGGCTGACCTGACCGGGGTGGAGCAGCAAGAACAAGACGGCGGCGTCAAGCTGATTCCCCAGATAATAGTTGTGCAGGGCGATCTGGTAGGGGCACCCGCCATTGATCATGGTCGTGCTCTTCTCGCCGTTGCAGCCATAGTTGACCAGATGTCCGACGCCCTTGGCCTTGAGGTCATTGTTGTAATAGTCTTGCACATACCCGTGTGACCAATCCAGGTTGGGCTGGAAGCCAAAGGCCAGTGAATCGCCCAGCCCCAGATAATAGGACTTCGGGCCGATCAAGTGGGGCGTCGCGGCCTGGGCTTTCGACACGGGGGTGAATGCGACGATGAGTGCGACGATGGCAAAGCTGATGCCGATGGCGGTGAGGTGGCGCAGGGAACGCTTTCGCAAAATGTGGTTCCTCCATGAGTGTTGTGGGCGCGACTTTGTGCCCAAGAAAGCGATACAACCAACCACAAAGACGTCCGCGCGGGGGACGTGGAGCCATGCTACTCACATCCAGGGCATCTGTCAAGCGGTTTAGCCACCAATTTTTGGCTCATTTCGCCCATTTCTGTCACTTTCGCGGTTGCTTCAGTGTCTCTATTAGAGAGAAATGAGGATTCTTATGGACAATCAAGGACCGACCGCGCCACTGCCACCGCGTGTCTACTCCCCGCCTGTTGTGGTTCCCGCTCCGATCTACACCGACCCCCTGCCCCTCGCGCCCCCCATCGCCCCGCTGCCTCCTTCCCCCCCCCCACGTGGCGGGTGGAATTGGAGCTGGTTCGTGCGCGGCATGCTGCTGGTCGTGCTGGTGATGGCCATCGGTCTGGGCCTGCTGTGGCACCGCGTGTCGGATTTCAGCCGCGCGGTGTCGGGGCAAGATGCCCTGGCCAGCCAGCTTGGTGATGGTCGTGTGAGCTTGGTCTTCCTAGGCTATGGCGGCGTTGGCCACGACGGCGCGTATCTGAGCGATTCGCTGCTGGTGGTGACCTATGATCCCGCCACCGGCAAATCGGCCATGATCTCCGTGCCGCGTGACCTGTGGGTGCAGATTCCCCCTGGTTCTGGCGAGTATGCCAAACTCAATACGGCGTTCGCCTATGGCGTGGCCCATGGTGGCATCATCACGGGGGGGAATCTCGCCGCCAACAAAGTCACCGACATTCTGGGCGTGAACGTCACCCATTGGCTCAGCCTCGACTTCACCGGCTTTGCCGAGTTGGTCGATCAACTGGGGGGGCTTGACATCACCGTGCCAGATAATTTCGTGGCGACCCTCTCACCGACCTACACAGGGGGGCAAGTCTTTCACCAGGGCTTGCAGCACATGGATGGCACGCGTGCTCTCCTCTTTGCCCGCGCGCGCTATTGCACCCCCGCTGCCGAGGCCAGCGATTTTGCCCGCTCGGCGCGTCAGCAATTGCTGCTGCGGGCGCTCTTCGCGAAGGTGCGCTCGGTGGGGGGCTGGTTTTCCGCGCCGGGCGTCATGGACGCTCTGCAAACGCGCCTTAACACCGATCTGTCGCTGCGCGATCTGGCGACGATCCTCACCCATTTTGACATCGCGCATGCCACGCGCATCGGTCTAACGAACAACAATGTGTTGACCGACGCGACCTCGGACGATGGGCAAGCGATCTTGCTGCCAATCGGTGGCAATTGGGGAGCCATTCGCGCATATGTGCAACAGCAACTGGGCGGTTGAGCGCTCGGCGAATTGGTCTCTTTCATGCGTTAGGGAAAGTCAGCATTCCCCCGTAGCTTTCGCCCCCGAAAGCGCACATCCGTGAAGGAGACCCAGCGTCATGAAATCCGATCCTGCCCCCCACGTATTGGTTGTTGACAACGATGCAATGATCCGTTTCGTGCTGAAATTGCAACTCGAAGAGCGTGGCTACCACGTCGCCACCAGCGCGAATGGCAAAGAGGCCATCCACTTTCTCCGCACGACCCCCGAGCCCCATGTGGCGCTCGTCGATGTCGTCATGCCCGAGATGGATGGCTTTGACGTGCTCGACACCGTCGCGCGCGATCCCCAGTTGCGCCAGCGCCACGCCTTCGCGCTGATGACGGGGGCCTATCCACGCGTCGCTGCCCGCACCGACCGCCTGCTGGCGCGCCTGTGTGCCCCTGTGCTGCTGAAGCCCTACGATATGGATGACCTCTACACCATCGTCTCATTGCTGGCAGCACGCGTCAACGCCCGCCCCAAATCGGTCGCGTAACATGTGTGTCAGTGGCGGGGAGTTTATCTTCACCCGCCACTTGGACTTCACGGGGTAAACTGCTGCCAGTCGCTGAATGCCGCATCCCAGCGGAAGTGTGTCGTCGTCGCTGGTGCCAGCGGGAAGGTATGCTCCCCCAACAACAAGTTCGCCGCGCCATCCTGCACTTCCACCGTGATGGTGCGTGGCTCGCGCGTGATGGTGAGCACCATACGGCTGCCATGCCAGCGCAGGGGGATGGTGAGTGATCGCCACACCACGGGCAAATGCGGATTCACCCCGATGCCCGCCTCACTGACTGTGACGCCGCCAAAGCCAAAGACCGTCGCTTGCCACAGACCGCCCAACGTGGCAATGTGCAGCCCCAGCGCCTCGCTGCCCGTGCTATCTTGGCTGTCAATGGCCACCGTTTGCTCAAAGTAGCGCTCAGCCAAATCCGCCGCGCCCAGCCGCGCTGCCACCAGGGAGTGGATGGCTGGGTCCAGCGAACTGCCATGCGCTGTGC
>JACDGC010000625.1 GCA_013815535.1 Ktedonobacterales bacterium | reverse complement strand
CGGCTATGCCATGCAGTTCAGCGATCCACGCGGGGGGCCGCACGGCACCCGTCGTTGCTCCCCACGCATCCATCACCAGGCGCTCAGTAGAGGCCAGCGTCTCCCAACATCCCCGTTTGCCACAGTGGCACAATGGGCCATCTTCTTGGACGATCATGTGGCCCATCTCCCCAGCGGTGTTGAAGGCTCCGCGAAACAGCGCACCCGCCAGAAACAACCCCGCCGAAAGCCCAATGCCACTCTGGACGCTGACGAAGTTCCGCACATCCTGCCCACCACCAAAATGCCGCTCGGCCAGGGCCTGCACATGGCAGTCGTTATCCACCCAGACCGCCGTTTGCAGGCGCTCCGCGAGGCTGGCCCCCAGCGGCACTTCACGCCACTCGGGCAGATGCGGGGCAAGATGCACGATCCCTGTATGATACGACGTCACCCCTGGAACCCCCACCCCTACCCCCAAGATATCGCTGGTGGTCAACTGCATCTGCGCCAGCAGGGTGGTCAGCGCCGTCACCATCAGCGCGATGATCGCTTCGGGTTCGCGCGCGTCGCCCAGGGGATAGTCCGCGCGGGCCAGAATGCGCGCATTCCCGTCGATGATCGCCACATACAGCGTATCCACCCGCAAAAATAGCGCGCCGCTGCGAATGCCCGACGCGCGAAAGCGGTAGCGCATGCCCGGTTTGCCGCCCCCTTGGCCAGGGGTCGCCATGCCCACCGCCTCGACCAAGCCTTCACGGTCCAGGTCGTCAACCACCTTCGTGACGGTGGGGCGACTGATGCCGGTTGCCTGCGCCAACGCGGGCTTGGTCATTGGCCCCGCACGCCGCAGATAGCGCAAAATGGTCAAGCGATTGTGCTGCCGCAGATTACCAGGGATCGCTGGGCCATCGCGAACCATGAGCATAGGAAAACCGCCTTTCTCGTGAAGGCAAACCAGGGTGCGGCACGAGAAGATTCCGCAAGATGGCGCAAGTACCGTAAGAACATTACGCAACTGGCGCAGCCTCAGTATACCGAAGCGCTCCCCATAACGCAAGAGGCGATGCTTGCTGATCCCCATCCTTGCCATGAAATTGGTGCGGGAACCTTTGACAAGCAGCATGAATTCAGTATACTTGTCAGCATAGTAAGGAACGTTCCTTAACTAGGCGTCACCAACGCAGGTCGCCCGCTATGGCGCAGCTTGGCACGCCAGCACTCCGTCCACTCCCGCGTGAGTCACAAGCCGATGATTGTCTTGTCAGGAGGAGCCGCATGTCAAAAATCGCACGGATCACGATGTGTCTCGGAATCACGAGTTTGCTGATCGTTTCGCTCACGATTGTGGCGCTCACGCGCCCAGCGGGCCAGGTGCATGCCGCTGGCCCCACCGTCAAAGTGTGGCTCACCACCACAGATGGCGCCAACACGATCACCCCTCAGCCTGATCTCAGCTTCGCCACGGGCGGCGGCACGGCCAACCAAACCGTCTTCGTTGATGACACGCAGTCGTTCCAGCAGATGACGGGGTTTGGCGCGGCCATGACCGACACCTCGGCCTATCTCATCGGCACGAAGATGAGCACCAGCCAGCGCAACGCCGTCATGACCGCGCTCTTCGACCCAACGAATGGCATCGGGTTGAGCTTTGTCCGCATTCCCATGGGGTCATCCGATTACACGGCCACCCCCGCCAATGCACCCGCCCCCTATTCCTATGACGATGTCGCGGCGGGGCAGACCGACCCCACCCTCGCACAATTTTCGCTGAACCACGATCTGCCCTACATCATCTCGACCCTGAAACAAGCCCTCCAACTCAATCCCAAGCTGACCTTCATGGCGAATCCGTGGAGCCCACCCGCCTGGATGAAATCCAACGGCGCGATGACCGGTGGCGGCAACCTGAACGCGTCAGCCTATGGGCCACTCGCGCAATACTTCGTCAAATTCATCCAGGGCTATCAAGCGCAGGGGATTCCCATCGCGCTGATCACCCCACAAAACGAACCAAACTATGCCACCAATTATTCCTCCATGGTGCTGTCAGCCACCGATGAAACCGCCTTCATCAAAAACAATCTGGGGCCAGCCCTCGCCAACGCGAACCTCACCACCAAGATCTTGGCATGGGATAGCAATGCCGAGACGGCCTATCCTTCGACCGTGCTCAACGACGCCGCCGCGAATGCCTATGTCAGTGGCGTTGGCACGCATTGCTATGGTGGCAATCTGCAAGTGATGACGACGCTGCACAACAGCTATCCCACCAAAGATGAGTACGAAACGGAATGCTCGACGGGGCCAACTGGCATCGCACCCTACAGCGCCATTGACGTCGCGCTGACCGCGACGCAAAATTGGTCGAAGGGTGCCCAACTGTGGAACATCGCCCTGGACGCATCGAATGATGGCAATGGTGGCGGCGGACCCAAGATGGGCTCGGGCTGCGGTGGCTGCACCGGGCTGGTGACCATCGATCAAGCCACCGGCAACGCCACCTTCACCACCAACTATTACCAATTGGGACAGGTCAGCAAGTTTGTGGTGCCGGGCGCGGCGCACATCGCTTCGTCAACACCCGATGGGACGCTGAATACGGCTGCCTTCAAAAATCCTGATGGCAGCAAAGTGCTGGTGGTGCACAACACCGCATCTGCGAGCACTCCCTTCGCCGTCAGTTGGGATGGCACGCAATCCTTCACCACGAATCTGCCAGCGGGCGGCATCGCCACCTATACCTGGAGCGGCAATTCCGTGAGCCTGCGCACTGGCTATGCCATCAACGCGGGCGGCGGCAGCGCAGGAACCTTCGCGGCAGATGGCAACTTCAGCGGCGGCCAAACCTACGCCACCACTGCCGCCATCGCAACCAGTGGAGTGACGAACCCTGCCCCCCAGGCCGTCTATCAGACCGAGCGCTATGGGAACTTCACCTATACCTTGCCCAATCTGTTGCCGGGTGCCCAATACGCGGTGCGGCTGCACTTCGATGAGATCTACTGGACGAGCAGCGGTCAGCGCCTCTTCAACCTCACCATCAATGGCAGCCAGGTATTGACGAATTTCGACGGCTCTGACACACTTTTGGTGACGCTGCCTGGTTCTTGATTCCCAGCGGCCACAAAAACATTGGGAAGGAACCCTCGCCTCTCGTGATATACTTGGGCA
>JACDGC010000624.1 GCA_013815535.1 Ktedonobacterales bacterium | reverse complement strand
CCGCGAGACCCTGCTCGATGCCTTAGCCATCGCTCTTGCTCACATTACCGACGCCGATGCGTCCGCCTGGTTTCAGCACGCGGGCTACTCCATGCCTGCTCTATCTCCCTGAAAGTTGCTGTAAGGGATCTTAATGCTTTGTGCTTGATTAAACAACGCGAGTCCGATACTGTTGGCGAACTCAGGAGTACGACGATTTTTCTCGATTCGCAGCAACTGTTATTCAACGAGATTCTAGGCCTCATGTGCCATTTTTCGAGTTCGTCAACAGTATCGAGTCCAGGTTAAGCAGGCAACGAAAAAGACGGCTTGATAGGTTTGAGGCAATAGGCAACGAGACCCGCGAGCAGATTGACGAAGAATTTGGTGACACTGCGATGGCGCGTGTGCTCAATTTTGCCCCCTGCTTGAGGCGTTGCTACACGGATTCGATCACGGCGCGATGCCGCAACAAGGCCGCATTGGTCGGGTCGAGGGGCGGAGCCGCCATATTCTTGTGTATTCGGACGACGAACTGGAGGCCGTGGTTATGGCGCACGTCGTCGCCCAGTCCGGCCAGCGGCGAAGCAACGATAGCCACACGGCCCGCTGCTGGTTTGAACGCCGCTGGCCCACAGCGCGACCAGCGGTGCTGCAGTGATGGGCTGCATCGCTGAGGTGTAGCGCGGCACTCCGCGACACATCGTGGCGGGTATCCCTCGCCAGTGTTGCCCACAGCGCGTACAGTACCAGCGTTGAGCCTCTTCTGACGCGTGGACCAGATGATGCCTTGCGGGTGGCCAATCTTCATCCAGAGAGAATGGCAGCTTCAGCGAGGGCTGCGCATTCGGCGGCTGTTCGTCCACACGCGCGGAAAACGTTGCCAGGACAGCTGATGTGGGAGGCAATGTCCATCCCAATGACCACAGCCAGCGCCGCATCCATACCCAGAGGCGCTCAACCATACGTCACCTCCCCTTCGGATGCTCACGTCGCCAACGCTCACGCCGGACCGCGAGGTCAGCCTGCGACCGGGCGTACTCGGCCTCCAGGTGCTCCACCGACCAACGGGCCAGCAAAGCTGAAGGCCAGCTCAGACCGCCACTTGTCGTCGCCGACAGGTGCGCGGGGTCAATAAAGAAGGGTTCCTCAGGGACCGTCGCGCCGATCGTCGTCCAGATCGCGGCAAAGGGTGCTGCCCCCAGTTGTGCAAAGGTGGTTACGTACGCCCGACAGCGGATCTCGGCACGCTGCGGCAATGTCGCCCAGGCAGCATCAAGTACCTCGGCGATCATCGTCGCTTGGCGTGCCGTTGGGGCGACGACGAAGAGGGCCAGGTACCAGCCCGCATGGGTATCCCCCGTAAGCACGCCGTCGCCGCGTAGCCGCGCCAGGATCCAGTGGATGTACTTGGCGGCCTTTGCCTCCCAGGCTGCCCGCCGCTCGTGCCCCATATCCCATTCCAGCAGGAAGGGCTGTATGCGCAGCCGCGGGTCGCTGCGCAGGGTGCGCCCCTCCACGACACAGCACCCCATGGCGTCTGGGTAGGCCGTTGACCGCCGTCGCTCATGGAACGCGCGCAACCGAATCGTCGGTCCTGTCCACCACCATAGTGTTCCTATTCCGGCAAGCATACGTAGCCACCCCTCGAACAGCGTGAAGAAGCGCGCCACGCCGCTGTCATGCGCACGCGGCAACCGCGTCGCCCGCCGATACACCACCAACGTCTGAGGGTAGAACGCTGCCAGTAATCGATGCCCCATCTCGGTGAGCCGCATGCCATCTTCGGCAGCAGTGGTCGCCCCGGACAATGGGGGCAACCTTGCGCTCATCCCCGCTGGCGTGAGGTACGCAACGAGACCGGCACCATGCAAGGGAGCGAGGAGCAGTGCAATGGTCTGACGAGGCACTTGGAGCAGGTGGGCGAGATCCGTCCGTGTTACCAGGGGCATCACGGCAACACAGGCCAGCACCAGGAGAGCCTGCGGTGGCTCGTCTAGGCAAAAGCGCGTAATCAAGGTCATACGCTCGGCAACCTGGGTTCGGCGCCGGGCAAGTACGGTGCGCGCCGCTGCGATGGTGCCGCCCGCCGCCGGGTCGGTGAGCAGGGCTTCCCGCCAGGCCGACAGCCGCCGCACGGGCGGTGGTGTTGGCGCAGGCTTGTGCCGTAGCGGGGCGGCGTTAAACAGAGGAGCCAGCACTGGACGGGCACGCCAGCGGTCCGATTCCAGGGAGGGGAGATTCAGTCCCATGGAGCGAGCGCCCATCAGATGTACCCACTGCTCCCTCCAGGGGCGCGCTGGGGCGGGTTGGCCGCCACAGGTCAGCGGCCACGGCCAAGGCACCGGCACTAGACACAGCGCGCCAGGTAATAAGCCCCCTAGCGTGAGGACCGCATCGAGGGCCGTCTGCCATAGCCCCAGCCGCGCGAGGTCCCGCACGATGATGAAGGTCTGGGGCGTGTGCTCGGTGGCATGGGCGAAAGCATCATGGAGCGTTTGCAGTCGGGCCTGCAAACGCGGCAGGGTCAGCATCCCATCATCGAGCCATACCTGGGCGCGCTCCCACGTCGTCGCCTTCCCTTCCCCGATCGCCACCTCCAGCAGCAGATCGCTGGGAACCACGATGCGTCGGGTCGTCGGGGAGCCACGGTGGGTAGGGGCATACGGTACGGTGTGCTCATAGGAGCGGTCCAGGCTCACGGTCCAGGTCAGTGGGACGTGCGGATGATCGGCGCGCGCCTGGGCGAAGATGTGGGAGGCCACGCGATACGCGGTCTGCCGTCGCAGGACGCGGGGCAGATGGTGCGCCACCAGACCAACGGGATCGAGCTGCCAGGCGCTAGCTAGATGAAGTAACTCAGGGCGATGGGGATACCAGCGGCGCAACCCCTGCGCCGTCAGCGCATATACCCGTTGACGGCTGCGTCCCAGACAACTGGGGTGCAAGGATTGGATCCATCCCTCCCCTTCCCCTTGCGTGAGCAGCGGCTGAACCGCTTGACGCACGACGCCAATGAAGGTGCCCAACACGTCAGCGGACGCCAGCGGCAGGTTGAGTGTGACGCGACGTATAAAATGCCCTTTGTGACAGTAAATCATGGCCGCGATTTTACAGGGGTTCTGCCACCTGTGTGACACCATATCTTGGTCGAAAGTGCCGAAGGTTCTTCCCATC
>JACDGC010000623.1 GCA_013815535.1 Ktedonobacterales bacterium | reverse complement strand
GTATCTTGTGAAGCCAGTGAAAATGGTCGATCTGCTCCGTGCTATTGACACTGCTGTCAAGATGGACGATGCCGAGCGTCGGCACCGCTATGAACTGCTAGCGGAGGAACCGCCTCAACTCTAGTTTGTGCTGCAAAGGAGTCGCGGATGCTTGACCAAACTTCCCTGCCCCCTGGCTTGAATACCGAAAGTGAGATCTTCCACTTTTTCGAGGAGGAGCGACGGTTGCGGCTGGTGCGTAATGCCGCGCCTTTGTTGGCGATTCTCGCGGCAGCCTTTGCCGCCAGCATCCTCCTCTTTGAGATCTTTGCCGTTGATCTTTCTGCGCGCCAGGGCCATACGTTGCTGCTCGATGCTGGGGTGATCGCCTTTGCGGCGGGCTGCATCACGTACGCCGCCTATCTGGCGCAACGTGGCCAGGGGCGAATGGCGGTGACCATCACCAGCACGAGCGTGGGCGTGGGCCTGTTCATCACGTCCCTCCTGTGGATACGCGCCGACGGCATCGATGCCTTGGCGCTCGGCTTCTTGTTTCTCTATGCCTTGCATTCGATGTTGGTGGGTTTGTTGGCGGGGGTGCGGGTGCTGTTGCTGACCTCCATCAGCGAGAGCGTCATCATCGTGCTGGCGACGGCCCTTGCGGCCAGTAATCATGCCATCGAGCCGAATATCTTGCGCGAGATCGATGTGATCATCCCCCTCATCATCCTCATCTTATGGGCCTTCACGGGCCTGACCTATGGCATGTTGGTCAATTATCAAGGCACGCTGCGTGATATGAGCCGCCTCTATGGTCAGGTGAAGCAGATCGATGAGATCAAAGATCAGTTCATCACAGCGGTAAACCATGAATTGCGCAACCCCATCATGGCCATGTCGGGCTACATCGACATCCTGCGGATGCGTCAGCGTCAGATGTCCGACGACCGCCGCGCAGAAATTTTGGATCAGGCCGCGCATGTGGGTGACCGCATCAGCAATCTGCTGGAAAGCATCTTGGATGTGCGGCGGCTTGACCAGGGGGCTGACGACTTCGCCCCCTCGCCCGTTTCCGTGCGGGCGACGCTGGAAGAGTCGCTGCAACTCATCAACCCCCGCGAGGGGAACATTGCCGAGCGCGAACTCATCATTGAAGTCGCCCCTGATCTGGTTATTTGGGGTGATGAGATGCGACTGCAACAGGTCTTTTCTAACCTCCTGTCGAATGCGCTCAAATATTCGCCCCCCGGCACGCCCATCACCGTTCGCGCCGAGGTCGTGGCCGAACCCATCACCGCGCCGCGCTTATGGCCGCGCTTGCTGGCTTCCACGGGCGAACATCACGTCGCTGAGATCGTGGTGCAAGATCAAGGGTTAGGGGTGCCGACCGACCAGATTCCGCTGCTCTTTCGGCGTTTCGTGCGTTTGCCACGCGATCTCGCTTCCACGGTTGTGGGCAATGGTTTGGGGTTGCATCTGTGTCGCACCTTCGTTGAAGCGATGCGCGGGCGCATCTGGATCGAGAGTAATGGCGTCCCCGGTGAAGGCTCCGCCTTTCATTTCACGCTGCCCCTGACGCCAACGGAGTATGCCCTGGCTGACGCCCCAGAAGACGACGTGATCAACGCCGGGGAGGCCGCCAGCGCGGGAGTGTGAAATCCGCCTCTGACGAAGCCCGCCTGTGTTGCCTGAAAGACGCGGGTGGTGATGGCTTGCCGCCTAGGGGCATCTTGTTGCCGCGCTGAATGACGCGGTAAGATGAGCATGATACCTCTTCATCAATCATCAGGATGCAGAAAGGCAACCGACCAGCATGACCTCGCTTTTGGGGCTGACCCTCTTCATCTTCTGCGCGTCCGTGGTGGCGGGCAGCATCGGTTCGTTGCTGGGGCTGGGGGGGGGCGTGGTCGTGGTGCCGATCCTCACCCTGGTGCTGCATCTGCCCATCCAATATGCCATTGGGGCGTCCATCATCTCGGTCATCGCCACCTCCAGCGGCGCGGCGGCGACCTATGTGCGCGACCGCCTGACGAATCTGCGGGTGGGCATGTTTTTGGAGATCGGCACGACGCTGGGAGCGATTACGGGGGCCTACATCGCCACCATCTTGTTTGGGAACGTCCTCTACATCATCTTTGCCTTGGTGTTGCTCTACTCGATGTACCCCACCGTCAGCCGACTCATTCGCGACCGTGCGGCGGTGCGTGGCGGCACGCGTGATGGCCATGCCGAGGTCGTGAGCGCGTCGGATGGCCTCGCCACCGCGTTGCGCCTGGATGGCGAATTTTACGATCAGGCGGGCAAACGGACGGTGCGCTATGGCGTGCGGCAGGTGCCGCTGGGCTTTGCCATCATGTATGGTGCGGGCATCGCATCTGGCTTGCTGGGCATCGGCGGGGGCGTCTTCAAGGTGCTGGCACTCGACAATGCGATGGGCATGCCCATCAAGGCGTCGTCCGCCACCAGCAATTTCATGATCGGTGCGACGGCAGCGGCCAGCGCGGGCATCTACTTCCTGCGTGGCGACATCAATCCCGTCATCGCGGGGCCAGTGGCGCTGGGGGTGTTGGGGGGGGCCATCATCGGGACGCGCCTGCTGACGCGGCTGGCGGGTGGCACGGTGCGGTTGCTCTTCGCGCTGGTGTTGGCCCTGGTGGCGGTGCAAATGATTCTGCGCGGCTTCGGCGTGCAACTGTGAGAGGGAACGATATGACGACACCTAAGCCCACCCCAGAGACGCTGCCCACCCCTGCCAGCGCGGCGGAGGCCAAGCTGGGGGGCACCGAAATCCTCATCAGCACGGTGCTGCGGGGCGGCGTCTTCCTCAGTGGGGGCGTCACCCTGCTGGGCGTGGTGCTGCTTTTCATCCAGCAGCGCGGTCAGCCGCTTGGCGATGTCACCAAGGTCCCCTATCCCCACACGCTGGGTGCGGTCTTCACGGGGGTGGGGCACGGCTCGGCGATTGCCATCATCATGCTGGGGCTGCTGCTGCTGATTGCCACGCCCGTCACGCGCATCGCCGTTTCGATCCTCGCCTTCGCCAATGAGCGCGATTGGCGCTATGTGGGCATCACGACGGTCGTCCTGGTGATTTTGCTGATCAGCTTTCTGCTGGGCAAGGCGGGGTAGGTGACCCCACCCCTGTTGAGATGGCCGCGATCACCGACATAAACGGTGATCG
>JACDGC010000622.1 GCA_013815535.1 Ktedonobacterales bacterium | reverse complement strand
ACCTGAAGTGGAGCGATGGCAACGCGCTGACCGCCGCCGATTTCAAGGCGGGTATGGTCCACGATATGTCACCCACCCTCTGTCAGGATGATGGGCCATATGTAAACCCGAACAAAAGTCTGCGCGGCGCTGGCTGCAACCAGTCGCAGGTCTTTTTCTTGAGCTACATCGTGGGTGCACAAGACTATCTCACGGGCAGCAATGGCGCGAAAGATATTTCTGGCATCACGGCGGTTGACCCGCAGACGTTGAGCTTTCAGCTCACCCAGCCGATCGGCTTTTTCTTGGGTGAAATGGCGACGATGGCGTCGATGCCCATCGAGAGCAGCGCGCTGAAGACCTACCCCGGCAACACCTATCCGCTGCATTACACGGAAAACGTGTCGCAGTCGGGTCCATTTCGCATCAGTGCTTGGCAAGACCCCAAGAATCCGGGGGTGAAAGATCCGCAGCACGCCACCGAGATCGTCTTTGTGCCCAATCCGCATTGGTGGGGCAAGCCAGTGCAGTTGCAAAAGGTCATCATGCCACTGATCAGCGATTTGCAGGCGCAATATGACCTCTACACATCCCAACAGGGCGACCGCGCAGATTATGTGACGGTGCCGCCACACACCTATCCTTTCGTGCAAAATCTCTCGGATTTCCATGAAGTGCGGTCGCTGTCGATCAATTTCTATGGCCTCAATTTCGCGGACCCGCCCTTCGATAATTTGGAGGTTCGGCAAGCATTCGCGCTGGGGATCAATAAACAGTCGTTGATCGACACCTTCTTTCAGGGCTCGACCTCGCCAACCAACCACATCATCCCTGATGGCATCTTGGGCTTCAATCCGTCGCTGGTGACGCCGCCCGATGCCAGCACGGGCAGCGCCAGTCTGACGGGGAATCAACTCAAAGCTCAGCAGTTGATCACGCACGTGGCGAAGGGGTGTGAACAAAACTCATCGCCCGACTGGTGTGCCTATGTCATCGGTGTTCCGGGGAATGGGGCAACCCTTGCGCCCTTGAGCACCAGCAGCCTGGCGGCGAATCGCGCTTGCCCCAAGTATAACGTCTTGGCGGCACCGGGCAAAGATGGAGCGCTGGCCACGACGCAGCAGCAGGTGGTGGCCTGGGCGCCTTCGGACCGCCAGGAACGCGATCTCTTCAATCAGGCTGCCGTCCAGCAATGGTCGAACATCCTTTGCTTGAATATCGTCTCGAATGAGGCGATTCATCAGCCGATCTTGGCTAAGGCGCTGATCAACACGGTCTATAGCAACCCTGGCACGGGCGCGACCTCACCACAGGCGCTCTATACCTTTGGTGGCTATATCGCGGACTATCCCGATCCGCAAGACTTCACCTCGAATCTCTTCGCCCCGAACAACGGCACCAACGGCAACAATGCCGCCAACTTTGGCGTCAAAGCGGTGGCGAGCAACACGGGGTTGGGCGCGGAGCTCGACATCACTACCCAGATGAACACCGCCGACGCCGAACTCGACCCGGCGAAGCGC
Organism: Ktedonobacterales bacterium; assembly: GCA_013815535.1. Lineage (GTDB taxonomy): Bacteria > Chloroflexota > Ktedonobacteria > Ktedonobacterales > JACDGC01 > JACDGC01. The sequence continues at coordinate 1,659 of JACDGC010000622.1, read as the reverse complement.
ATTCAGATGTATCAGCAGATCGAGCAGCAGTTGGTCTTTCAGGTGGCGGTGATTCCCACTGACCAGCCGAAGCTCATCTATCGTTTGCAGCCCTATGTTACGAATTTCACTTTGCCAGCGACGGGATATGTGAGCGATCAATCCTGGTCAGATGTGTTCATTGTGGCGCATAATTAAGGCATAGGTATCGCCAGCATTATCGTCAGCGAACGCGCATCGGTTGGCTCGGCCGCCGATGCGCGTTGTTTGTGAAGGAGTCTTCCTCGTGGCCATGTTCCCGCCCCCTCCGCAAGAGCTTGCACCACCCCCACGCGCCAGCACGGCGCCGCCCTTCAGTCAACTCTTCATCACCGTGCTGTTCGTGGCATTGGCCTTTACTGCTGGCTGGGTGGGCAATGGCCTGGTCAACCGCGACGCGCCCACGCCTTCCTCGGCCAAGCCGTGGGATAAAGACATTTGGGCGGCATGGAACGCCATCGACACGCAATATTGGAATCCCCAAGCAATTGACCACCAGAAGATGACCTATGCCGCCATCGCGGCTATGGTGGATTCACTGGGCGACACTGGGCATTCGGTGGCGTTGACGCCCGCCGCCGCGCAGCAAGAGAACCAGAGCCTCAGCAACGCTGGCTTTGTGGGCATTGGGGTGTATATCACCCAGAAGACGACCTCTGCGGGCACCGCCATCGTCGTGCAGGCAGCCATTCCGGATAGCCCAGCGGCGCAATATCTGCTGCCGGGTGACCGTTTTGTGTCGGTGAATGGCACGGATGTGACGAATGCGTCGCTTGATACCTTCAACACGCTGGTGCGCGGTAAAGAGGGCACAAGCGTGACGGTCGTCATCAGCCGCGCCAGCAGCAAGACGCCGCTCAGCTTCACGATCACACGGAAGAAGATCACGCCGAAATTGGTGACGAGCGTGTATTTCCCAGAGGATCACATCGGCTACATCCACTTCGATATCTTTGCCGATGGCGTGGCGCAAGAGATGCAGACGAATCTGAAGGCGTTGCAAGCTGAGGGCGCAACCTCCCTCATCTTGGATCTGCGTGACAATGGTGGGGGGTTGGTGACGGGGGCGATTGGGGTTGCCAGCGACTTCTTGCAGCCCGGCCAGACGGTCTTTAATGAAAAGGATCGTAATGGCAAGATCACCGCGAACAAGGTGGACTCCGACGCCGCCGCGCCCAAGGGGCTGCATCTGACGTTGCCGATGGCCATTTTGGTGAATGCCAACACCGCCAGTGCCTCGGAGATCACGACGACGGGCATCATTGGCAACCGCCCAGATGTGCAGGTGATCGGCGAGCGGACGTATGGGACGGAGACGGTGTTGTTGCCCTTCCAGTTGCCCTCGGGCGCGCAGTTGACGCTGGGGGTGTCGCAATGGTTGACGCCCAGCCTGACGCACCTCGCCCCTGGCGCGGGGCTGACGCCCACCAAGACGATCACGCTGCCCGCTGGGGCCGTCGCACAGTCGCCGCTCATCATCAAGCAATTGAAGTTGAGTGAGACCGATGTGCTGAACTGTAAGGGATTGAACCCTGACCCGCAACTCATCGCGGGGATTCAGTCGCTCAATGCCGCGCGCGTCTCGACCTGTGCGACGAAGTAGCCGCGCGGGCGTGGCTAGGCATCCCCCCCGCTGGAGAG
>JACDGC010000621.1 GCA_013815535.1 Ktedonobacterales bacterium | reverse complement strand
GTGGTCTGGAGTTCGTCATAGGTGGGGATCTGGTGCGGCACGCCCACCTGGATGACGTGGCGGTCGCGGCCATGTTTGTCTTGCAGCGTCACTTCGTTCCACGTCCCTTTCACGCTATCGCGGTCCAGCGTCAGCGTGACACGCTCAGGTGTCACCGTGCCGAGGGCGTCGTAGCGGAAGGCGCGTGTATGCTTGATGAGGGTGCCCTCTTCAACGAAGAACTCATTGGTCAGCACTTCGATCACTTTGCCGATTTTGTGCCCATCACTGGTATAGACTTCCGCGCCCTCATGGGGGGTGTTGGTTGCCATCATGCCCTACCTTTCGTGTCGTGCAACTGGTGCGCGGTCGCGTGGCTGACCGCATGCCTTTTGTGATCATAGCGCATGGTGGTCCATTTGGCGCATGAAAGGGGACTGATCGGCTCTACGCCTCATCTCGTCAATTGCCGCTATAGAGAACCAGTGAGATTCCGCCTGAGCATGCTGGGCATCGATACCCAGGACCCCAAACGTGGCGTTCTCGCAAGGAGCACAGATCATGGAACAACAAGAACCAGCCTCGGCTGGAACGCCACGTTCGGCACGCCGCGCCAAGGGAGCTTCGGCCCCCGTGACGACTGTGGCCCGCGAGATCGTGTTTCCGCAAGGTCTCGTGGGTTGCCCGGATTGGCGGCGCTTTCATCTCGCGCCCGAGCCATTCGAGACATGCGGTGAATTGGTCAGCCTCGATCATCCTGGCGTCAGCCTGATGGTGGCCGATCCGGCATGGTTGGGCATTGAGTACCAATTCGAACTGGATGAGGACGATGGCGAGGCCCTGCACCTGGAACGAGCGGAGGACGCTCGCCTTTTTTGCATCTTGACGCTGCATCGCGAACCACCTGCCATCGTGGCAAATTTGGCCGGACCGTTGATCATCAATTGGCCAGAAGGCGTCGGACGCCAGGTGATCTTGGATCACCTCGCCTACCCATTGCGCGCTCCGGTGATTGCTGGTGAGGCTGCTCGTGCCGTCATCGAGGCACTGACCGCAGCCGACGAGGCTTCGCCTGCGGACCCATCACACGCGGCGCTTGCGCCGACGAAGGGAGCATGAGATGCTCGTCCTACGCAGAAAAGCCGGGGAAGCCATTGTGCTGAACGGCGTCATCAAGATCTATGTATTGGCCGTCGAAGGTGAGCGCGTCAAGTTGGGCATTGAAGCCCCACCCGATGTCGTCATCGTTCGGCAAGAATTGCTGGATGATTTGTCCAGCGAAAATCGCATGGCCAGCGGTACCTATCGCCCTGTGGCGAAACTCGCTCCGCGCCCATCGACCCTGAATAACGAGAATCGGCGCGACTTGCAATCGCTGTTGCAACAGGCCCTGGCAGCCAAAGACAACAGTGCCGCGCTCCCCCCCGCCACGGATGTGGGCATGGCGCGCACAGCAGGCCGTCGTCCCATCGTCATCGCGCGCAAGACCGACATTCAGCGCGAAACCGCCTGAGCGTCAGCGTCAGGGGCGCTCCGCCCATCTGGCAGAGCACGGATGCACCGACGCCAACATCCCTAGGAGGAGCCACCCATGAGCGCACCCATTTCGTCGTCGTCTTCAACCGGAGCGACGACTGGCACCACCAGCACCGGCACCACCACGACCGCAGCGCAGAGCGGCGGAACGCTGGCGCAGCCCGTCAATTTTTCCGGTCTGGTGAGCGGCATCGACACGAACTCGATCATCCAAAAATTGCTCGCCGTTTATACGGCCCCTTCACAGGTCATCAAACAGCAACAACAAACGAACCAGTCCAAGCAGGCCGCATGGACCGATATCAAAGACAAGATGACTACGCTGCAAACCGCCGTTCAGGCGCTACAAGCCCCCGCCGCCGCCGCTGCCAAGACAGGGACGACAACCGCGCCGTCGGGCAGCACCGCTGCCGTCACCGTCACCACCGCGCCAAATGCTGCCGTTGGGAACTTCACAGTGAATGTGCAGAGCCTGGCGACCTCGGGCATCCTCACTGGCGCGGCGAACCTCAGCGCGCAGATCACTGGCGCAGCGGCCACCACCAGTCCGCTGACTGGGCTAGGGTTGGGCGTGACGCCAACCCTGGGCACCGTCACCGTCAACGGCACCGCCATCACCATCGATTCCGCCACGGGGTTGTTGGGGAGCGCTGGAGACACGGTGCAGGCCAAACTGGCAGCGGCAGGTGTCACCATGACGGCGGTGACGGACGTGAGCGGCAACGTCACGGGCGTGACGTTGACCTCCGCCACGCCATTGCAACTGGGCGCGCCAGGCGACACCAGCAATCTGCTGGCGGCCCTGCGGCTCACCACCGCCGCGCCCACCGCTGGCGGCACGACCGTCACCAGCAATGGCGCACTGGCTGGCAATTCGCTTGGGACGGGGCTGGGGAGCCTGCGTCTGGCCACCGCTCTCACGTCAACGGCGGGCACGCTGAACGTCAACGGCGTCAGTCTGACCTATACCTCTGCGGACACCCTCGGCAGCATCATTGGCAAGATCAATCAATCCAATGCGGGCGTGACGGCCAGCTATGACGCTCTCAGTGACCGCATGGTGTTGGCGGCGAAAGCGACGGGGATGGGCGGCATCAGCGTGACGGATGCCAGCGGCAATCTGGCTGCCGCATTGGAGATGACCAGTGGCGCTGGTGCGGTCGTCACGCCCGGTGCCCCCGCTGTCTTCACCGTCAGTGGCATCAATGGGGGCGCCCCCATTGCCAGCGCCAGCAACGCCGTCACTGGCATCATTCCCGGCGTGACACTGAATCTGGGCGCGGTTTCGCCAAGTATGACGCCAGCCGGTGCGACCGTCGTGACAGTCGCGCAGAATGCCACCGCCATCACGACGGCCTTGCAAAGCTTTGTGACGGCGTATAATGCGCTGCAAGATACCATGGCGAAGTACACGGCGATCCAAACAGATAACACTGGGTCGGTGCAAAGCGCTGGCCTGTTGGCGGGTGACCCTGGCCTAGCGTCGCTGACGAGTGACCTGGACCAAATGGTGAATGATACGACCGCCACGCTGGGGGGCAAGCGCTATAGCCTGGCGTCGCTGGGCATCAGCACGACCCCGGCCAATGGTTTCGTGGCGGGGTCTGTGCCCTCGCTGGATCTGCAATTCACGACGGCGACCCTCACCAGCGC
>JACDGC010000620.1 GCA_013815535.1 Ktedonobacterales bacterium | reverse complement strand
GCGCACCGTCGCGGATGGGGAGGCGCTGGCGGCGGGGACGCACACCCTGCGGGTGGTGGCAACACCCGGCCACCGCTTCGACCACCTGTGCTTGTGGCACGTGGCCAGTGGGGTGCTCTTCGCGGGCGACTTGCTGGCGGGGAATGGCACGGTGGTGGTCATTCCGCCGGAAGGCGACATGGGGGCCTATCTGGCGTCGCTGACACGGGTGGGGGCATTGCCGCTGAAGCGCATCTGGCGGGGCCATGGCCCCGCCATCGACGATCCGCTGGACAAGATCGCGGAATATGTGGCGCATCGGCTGGCCCGCGAGGCGGCGGTGCTGGCGGCACTGCACGCGGCTGCCACGCCGCAAACGGTGGCGCAACTCGTCCCTGTCGTCTATGCCGACACGGACCCGCGCATGCATGGCTGGGCAGCGCAATCGTTGCTGGCGCATCTGCTGAAACTGGCAGCCGAGGGGCGCGTCACGCAGCACGACGATCAGTGGGCGCTGCCCGCTGAGGCCCGTTGAGCGAGCCGCAACGCGAAAAGAGCACAAAAAAGGTGCCGCCGGATTCCTAGCAAAGCCCATCGTTACGGAGGATGAAGGTTGGGAGGGTGGCAGCACCTGTAATAATAGTGCGTCTGGCGCGCGGCGAAAAAGCAGAGTGCCTCAGCCATGTAGCAAGTTGATTTCGCAAATACTTTACAGAACAGGCGATGCCAGCGCACGCTTGCCCCATGTGCGCGTACGTGACTGCTGGGCTGAGGTGGCCGTGAAGACCTTGCGTTGGGGCCATCTGCACTGATACAATGGGGAGAATCTGGCGAATCATCCTGACGAGGTACCATCTCCATGGCCATGACCCTTGAGCGTCGCCCTGACTGGCTGAAAGTGCGCGCCCCCAGTGGCGAAAACTACGAAGAGTTGCGGCAGTTGATGCGCAGCAAGGCGCTGCACACCGTCTGCGAAGAGGCTCGTTGCCCCAACATGGGCGAATGTTGGGCCCACCGCACGGCCACGTTCATGATCCTTGGGAGCGTCTGCACGCGCAGTTGCGGTTTTTGCGCGGTGGCAACGGGGCGGCCCATGGCGATTGATTGGGAAGAACCGCGCCACGTCGCCGAGGCGACCAAGCAGATGGGGCTGCGCCACGTCGTCGTGACCTCGGTCAACCGCGACGAGATGGCAGATGGGGGGGCCTCGGCCTTCGCCGCGACGATTCGCTGGATTCGGCGGCTGAACCCTGAGACCTCCATCGAGGTGCTGACGCCAGACTTCAAGGGCAACATGGACGCGCTGCGGGTGGTGATGGAGGCGAAGCCGAGCATCTTCAACCACAACGTCGAGACCATCGCGCGGCTCTATAAGCGCGTGCGGCCTCAGGCGATCTATCAGCGCTCGCTGGATGTGCTGGCGAAGGCCAAAGAGATGCAACCCACCGTGCCAACGAAATCCGGCTTCATGCTGGGGTTGGGCGAGGAACGCGATGAGATCATCCAATTGCTGGGGGATATGCGGGCGCACCACATAGACATCGTCACCATCGGCCAATATCTGCGTCCCAGCCTGGACCACCTGCCCATCGAGCGCTATGTGACGCCCGAAGAGTTCCGTGAATATGGCAAGATCGGCAAAGAGATGGGCTTCCGCCATGTGGAGTCTGGGCCGCTGGTGCGGAGTTCATACCACGCTTGGGATCAGGCCAAGGCCGCCGATGTGCCAGACCTCCCCGATTCGCCGCTTGTGACGCACTAGTGCTCGCCATGTCGCCCTATGCTGCTGAAAAGCCATACAGCATAGGGCGACATGCTGTATCTTGGCCGTCACTTCGGGTGCCATTCAATCAAATGATTGACTTTTTGAGCAGGATTATGATATATCTTTATCAGTCAATCATTTGATTGAAAATCAGAGAGGGTGAATCAACGTCATGGCACAATCATTGGCCCCCAGCGCGGGGGCATTCAACATCCCGGCGGCGAATCCCCGCCGCTGGTGGGCGCTCATCGCCACCTGCTTTGGCCTCTTCATGGCCCTGCTGGATGTCAGCATCGTCAACGTCGCCCTGCCGACGATTGGCGATGACCTGAAAGCCTCTTTCGCGGACCTGCAATGGGTCATCAATGCATATACGCTGGTGCTGGCAGTGTTGCTGGTGACGGCGGGTCGCCTAGGCGACATCTTTGGCCGCAAGAGCATCTTCATGGTGAGCCTGGGGATCTTTTCGCTGGGGTCGCTGCTGTGCGCCGTCTCGGGCGATTTCGCCATTGGGGGCTTGTCGCACATTCAGATGCTGATCGCGGCGCGCGTGGTGCAGGGGCTGGGTGGCGCGGGGATGCTGCCGCTGGCGCTGGCCATCATCGCGGCCACCTTCCAGGGGCGCGAACGGGGCATCGCCATCGGCATCTATGGCGGCGTCACGGGGTTGGCGACGGCGGTGGGTCCGGTCATCGGCGGCATCTTGGTGCAAAACGTCAATTGGCAATCGATCTTCTACCTCAATGTGCCGATTGGCTTCATTGGCATCGCGCTGTGTGCCTGGGCGATCGCGGAGTCGCGCGACACGCACGCGAGCCGCTCGGTGGATGTCTTTGGGTTGGTGACGTTGACGATCAGTCTCGTATGTCTGGTGTTGGCGCTCATCCAGGGCAATGACAGCGACAAAGGCTGGACCTCGCCCTACATCTTGACGCTCTTCGCGGTGGCGGCGGTCGCCATGGTGGTCTTCGTGTTGGGCGAGCTGCGGCTCAAGAATCCGATGGTGGACCCGCGCCTCTTCACGAACCTGAGCTTCACGGGGTCGGCCATCACGGCCTTCGCGCTGAGTGGCGGGCTCTATGCGCTCTTCTTCTTCCTCTCGCTCTATCTGCAAAACTTTCTGGGCTTTTCAGCACTGGATGCGGGGCTGCGCGTGCTGCCGCTGAGCGCGATGACGGTGGTGGCTGCGCCCATCATGGGCGTGGTGGCGCAGCGCACCGGAGCCAAGGCGGTGATGGCGTTGGGCATGTTGATTGGGGCGGTGGGCGTGCTGAGCCTGGCACGCATCGCGGCGACGGACACGCAAGCCAGCTGGACCGTCCTGGTGCCAGGCTTCATCTTGGGGGGGATCGCCAGCGGCATGGTCAGCCCGCAGATCTCGACGGTGGCGGTCAACACGGTCAACCGTGAACGGTCAGGCATGGCC
>JACDGC010000619.1 GCA_013815535.1 Ktedonobacterales bacterium | reverse complement strand
GCTCACGCCCACGACACCCCTCGGGCCGAAACGCACGGCGACCGTCAAAACCATCAGGGCGATCACGGCCAGTGGCGCGACGTTGCTCTATGACACCATCGCGGCCCAGGCTCAGACTTTGGCAAAAGCGCCGGATCGCCACATCAAAGCATTGGTCGTACTCACCGACGGCAAAGACACCGCCAGCAGCTTGTCTTTGCAACAAGTGGTGAGCAAGGTGCAAACCAGCGGCACCGATGCGGGGGCGGGGGTCAAAATCTTTACCATCGCCTATGGGGCCGACGCTGATGCCAATGTGCTGACGCAGATTGCCACGGCGACGGGGGGGCAAGAATACGCTGGCACGCCGCTCAATATCTTATCGGTGTATAGCACGATCAGCCGCTTCTTTTCGTGATGCCTAGGCTATTATCGCGCCCTAAAGGGAGATTGTTATGGGATTCACCGCCGCGCTCTCCAGTTTCAGTGTCACGCTGGGCATCGCCGCCGTCGTTGGGGCCGCGCTGGCCTATCTGTTGGGGCACGACCCCACCGACCCGCGCCGCCATCTCAAGCGCCGCTTGACGGCGCTGGCGACCTTGATCGCCTTCCTGGTGATCATCACCACGCAATATTTCGCCGCGCCACAAGATTCTCTGGTGGCCTATATCCCAGGTGTTCCATTTCCGGGCGCGACGATTGGCGCTTGCCAGGTGACGGCGAACGATTTGCCACGCGCCAACACCACCCGCGCGGTGCCTGCTAGCGATGCCGCCATCGCCGGGCAGAGCTTCACCATCGGCGGCGGGTCCGTTTTCACCAATTTCTTGGCACCAGTGGCGTCGCGCTTCGACGCGGCCAATGGCACCCTCACCAAAATCTCGATCAGCAATTCGGGCGAAGGCTTCAACGATCTCTATCAACATCTGGTGGATATCAGCATGGCAGATCGCTTTGCCGATCCACATGATCCCATCACAGCGCGCTTTGTGGATCACCAGATCGGCATCATTGTCTTTACCCTGGTAGTCAGCGCCGACATTGGGGGAACGGTGCGGAATCTGACGACGAACCAGATCAAAGATATCTTCGCTGGTAAAGTGACCAACTGGCACGAGGTGGGTGGCCCGAACATTCCCATCACTGTGCTGAATCGTCAAAAAAGCTCGGGCACGCGCATCACCTTCGAGCAATACATCTTGGGGGGTACGCTGGCCAGTAACGTGGGGACGGAAGCCGAGACGACGCAAGACATCATCGACGGTTTTGGGCGCACCAAGGGGGCCATCAGTTACATCTCGACAGCCAGCCTCACCCCGACGAACCAGCGCTTCATGTTCCCGCTCTGCATCGACGGCTTTCCGCCCACCGAGGCCAGCGTTGGCAGCGGCAACTACGTTTATTGGGATCTTGAGCACGCCTATACCTATAGCTCCCCGGCCAGGGGGAGTGCCGTCCGCGACTTCCTGAACTTCCTGTGCGGCACTGATTTCAAGAGCCACGACCTCCGCAATGGTGGCTTCTTGCAACTGCCGCAACTCTCGCAAGACGCACTGGCCACGCACCCCAACTATAACTTCAATGAATGTTCGCCTCCAGTGGCTTAGTCATCCTGCCAGGTGAGCGTCAGCAAAGCGACCCGTTGCTGGCGCTCTCTGCCGCAATAATGTGCGGTGACGTTTGGGATTGCTGAGCGCGCCTCGCGTGCGCGTGCTATAGTTAAGTCAAAGCGACCACCGAGCAATGTCGTGGTGGGCAATGCCCGTCTTTGCAGCGAAAGAGAGACCAGAGATGAGCGAACCACTTGCGCCGCAGGGCGTGGTGACCTATCTGATGGATATGGATGGCGTGCTGATTCGCGGTACGCATCTCATCCCAGGCGCGGATGGCTTCATCGCCCGGTTGCGTGCGGCGGGCAAGCCATTCCTCATCCTCACCAACAATTCCATGTATACGCCGCGCGACTTGCAGGCACGGCTGGCACGGATTGGCCTGGCGGTGGAGGCAAATGAACTGTATACCTCTGGGCTGGCCACCGCCCAGTTCCTGAAGCAACAGAAGCCGGATGGCAGTGCTTATGTCATCGGCGAAGCGGGGCTGACGACGGCGCTGCACGACATGGGCTACATCCTCTCTGATCAAAATCCGGACTACGTGGTGTTGGGTGAGACCGTGACGTATAGCTTTCAGCGGCTGACGCAGGCCATCAGGCTGATCGCTGGCGGCGCGCGCTTCATCGCCACCAACCCGGATGTCGTTGGCCCCAGCGAAACGGGCTTGGTTCCCGCCACGGGCGCGGTGGCGGCACTGATCGCCGAGGCGACTGGCGTGAAACCTTATTATGTCGGCAAGCCGAATCCCTTGATGATGCGCTCGGCCATTCGTCAACTCAATGGCCACTCGGAAACGTCAGTGATGATCGGCGACCGCATGGATACTGACATCATCTCGGGCACCGAGGCGGGCATGCGCACCATCCTCGTACTGTCGGGCGTCACCCAACGCGAGCAGGTCGAACGTTTCCCCTATCGCCCCACGCACATCGCCGCCTCTGTCGCGGACATCAATCCCGCGTAAACGGCAGCGCCAGCTCGGACGCTGCTTGACGCCCATCTGGGGGATGCGCTATCCTTCATATTATGCTTCATTCCCTGGAACATTGGATACGGCAAGCATCTGACAAGGAGCACATCCCCGTGGAAATCCCCGCGTCGCACCGCGACCTCTTGGACTCTGAAGCGCTGGCGCATATCGCCACCATTGGCCCCAACGGCGAACCTGAATCAACCCCCGTCTGGTTTGGTTGGGACGGCACTCATGTGCGCTTCAGCGTCACGAAGAAGCGCCAAAAATATCGTAACCTGACGCGTGACCCGCGTATCGCCCTTTCCATCGTCGATCCAGCGAACCCCTATCGCTATCTTGAGATTCGCGGCACCGTTGCGCGCATCGACGAGGACCCCAACCTCGACTTCATCAATTCAATGGCCCAGAAATATCTGAAGCAAAAAAAGTATCCGTGGCACACCCCCGGCGATGAGCGCGTGGTGGTGGTGGTCGAACCCCAGCGCACCTCGCAGATGGGCTGACGCGACGGACACACGTGCGGCGACCGAGAAACTCACCCTCTGGCAAGCTCCTCGATCGCTCGCCTCTCTGGTTGTCGTGCGTGTGTGGAGCTAAAAGTGCCCACGAAGTAGC
>JACDGC010000618.1 GCA_013815535.1 Ktedonobacterales bacterium | reverse complement strand
CACCATCAGCATCGCCCTGCTGCAAATGCTTGACGACGCCACGCTGGCGCTCGACTTCACCGATGGCCAACCAGGCGGCTTCGCGCGATCGTGCCGTCAGGCCCTCGCGGGCATCCAGGCAGGCCTGAGCACGCTGGCGCTGCCATCGGGCGATCCCTGGCAACCCCACACCGTCGTCACGGGCCATGCCCACATCGACGTCGCCTGGCTCTGGCGGCTGCGCCACACACGCATGAAGACCGCCAACACCTTCACCACCGCGCTCTATCACATGGAACGCGCCCCCGACTTCATCTTCACCGCCAGCACGCCCCAACTCTACCAATTCGTCAAAGAGGACCACCCCGACATCTACGCGCGCATCCGTGCACGCATTGCGGCGGGACAATGGGAGGCCGAAGGCGCGATGTGGGTGGAAGCCGACACCAACATCACCGGCGCAGAGAGCTTGGCCCGCCAGTTCATCATGGGTAAACGCTTCTTTCGTGACGAGTTTGGCATCGACAGCCGCGTCTTGTGGCTACCGGATGTCTTTGGTTATAGCGCGGCACTCCCCCAACTGATGAAAGAGGCCGGGGTCGATTATTTCCTCACCACCAAGATCAGTTGGAACGACACCAACCGTGCCCCGATGGATACCTTTTGGTGGGAGGGGCTGGATGGTTCGCGCGTGCTGGCGCACTTCATCACCGCGCAAAACGCCGACACCGAACGCTACTACACCTATAATGCTGAAGCTTGGCCGGGCGTGATGGCGCGCACCTGGCGCAACTATCGCCAGCAAGCCCTCAACCGCGAACTGTTGGTCGCCTATGGCTGGGGCGACGGCGGCGGCGGCCCCACCCGCGAAATGGTGGAAGCGGCGCAGATGCAGATGCCCCCCATCAGCCGCGAGATCCCCTCCGCCGCACCCGGCACCGTCCGTGGTTTCATGGAGCGCCTGGCGGCCCGTGTCGGGGATGATCCCCGGCTGCCGCTGTGGGCGGGTGAACTCTATTTCGAGTATCATCGAGGCACCTACACCAGCCAGGCACGCACCAAACGCAACAATCGCCTGGCCGAGCGCGACCTGCACAACGCCGAATGGCTGGCCGCGTTGGCCCAGCACATGGCTGGGCAACCCTACCCCTTCGCCACATTGGATGCCGCGTGGCAGGTGGTGCTGACTCACCAATTCCACGACATCTTGCCAGGCTCATCGATTAGTGAAGTCTATCAAGATGCAGAAGCGAACTATGCCCAGGTGCGCGCAACCACCGACAACGTCATCACCGCCGCGCTTGCAGCCATCACCGCTGCCGTCGCGGCCCCAGCGGGCTCGCTGGTCGCCTTCAACGGCCTCTCGTGGTCGCGCGGTGGCTTGGTGGAGGTGCCGCCCATCCACGCCGCCGCGCTCGACTTGCCGCAGCAAACGCTGCCAAATGGGCAGACGCTCGTGCGCGTGCCTGCGGTGCCCGCGCTCGGCTACCAGGCGATTCAGCCAAGCGCATCGGCACGCGACGACACGGCGGCAAGCCTGACTGTCACACCCACGCTGCTGGAAAACGACTTCGTGCGGGTGGAATTGAACGCACGGGGGCAGATCACGCGCATCTTCGATAAGGTGCAGGCACGCGAGGTGTTGGCACCAGACGCACGCGGCAACGTCTTCCAACTCTTCGAGGATAAGCCGCTCAATTTCGACGCCTGGGATATTGATGCCTTCTATGCTCAGAAACAATGGGAACTGGACGATCTAGTGCAGGCTGAGGTGGAAGAAAGCGGACCCCTGCGCGCAACACTGCGCTTGCAGTGGCGCTATCTGGACCGCACGCTCATCACCCAGCGCATCCGCCTCACCAGCGATTCCGCGCAGATCGACTTCGTGACGGAGGTCGAGTGGCACGAGCAGCAGACGCTGCTCAAGACCGCGTTCCCGGTGGCGGTGCATAACTCCTTTGCCACCGCCGAGATTCAGTTTGGCAATATCCGCCGACCGACGCACCGCAACACCTCCTGGGAGCAAGCCCAATTCGAGACGAGTGGCCATAAATGGGTCGATCTCTCGGAGGGAGACTATGGCGTGGCGCTCCTCAACGACTGCAAATATGGCTACGATGTGCGCGAAAATGTCATGCGGTTGACGCTGCTCAAGGGGGCCATCTCGCCCGACCCTCAGGCGGATCAGGGGCACCACGTGTTCACCTACAGCCTGCTGCCGCATGCAGGAGACTGGTTCGCGGGTGGCGTCGCCCAGGCGGCCTATGCCCTGAACCACCCGCTGTTGGTGGCGACCACGACGGGTGATGAGGGAACCCTGCCAGCGGCGCTGGCGCTGGCGACCGTCACGCCCACCAACGTCATCATCGAAACGGTCAAACGCGCCGAGCGCACCGACTTCCTGACGCTGCGCCTTTATGAATGCGCCAACCGCCGAGGCACCTTCACTGTGACGCTGCCCTTCGTCGCCGCGTCGGTCAACCGCACTAATCTGCTGGAAGATGCCCCCGAAGGATTGCCACTCAGTGCCGATGGCCACAGCTTCACGGGGTCCATCACCCCCTATCAAGTGGTGACGGTGGTGGTGCGCCCCAAAGCATAAGGCGTGTCTGGTCATCCGTGATGCTACACTGGCGGGCGGTGTGGCGAAAACGCCGCGCCATTCCAGATCGTCCGCTGTGAAATGAGAAGGGTACTCGATGTCAGCACAACCATCAACCGATCCGTATGACCGCATCGCGCCTTGGTACGACGTGGAGCACGCGGATGTCTCCGACGACGTGGCGATGTATGCGGGCTTCATCGCCGCCACGGGCGGCCCCGTGCTGGAGCTTGGCTGCGGCAGCGGGCGCGTGCTGGTGCCCCTGGCCGAGGAGGGGTATGCCATCACGGGCGTTGACCGCTCACCAGTGATGCTGGCGCGTTGCCGTGCCGCCGTTGCCATGGCAGAGGTCGCGGAGCAGGTGACCCTCACTCACGGGGACATGACGGATTTCGACCTGACCGCAAAGCGCTTTCGCTTTGCCTTCGTCGCGCTGGGGTCATTCCAGCACCTCACCACGTTGCAGGCCCGCCGGGCGGCGCTGACAAGGCTGCGGGCGCATGTCATCCCAGGGGCCACCCTGGCGCTGGATCTGGCGCAGGGCGACCTGCGGCGCGTCGTCAGTGCCGCCGAGACGGGGCAGGTGTTGCTCATCACCACCCGCAA
>JACDGC010000617.1 GCA_013815535.1 Ktedonobacterales bacterium | reverse complement strand
GTCATGGGTTGATCGTTCCCTCGCGCGAAACGTCGCGCCACACCACTAAAGGAGCAATACGATGTTTGGCATTGGACATTTTTGGGAGTTATTGATGGTCGTCGCGGTCGCGCTGTTGGTCTTTGGCCCCAAGCGCCTGCCAGAGATGGGCAATGCGGTGGGTCAGACCATTCGGGCGTTTCAGAAGAGCATGAAGGAGGTGACAAGTCCACCAAGCACTGTGGCGGAAAATCCGCCGTTGCTCGTGTCATCTGGTGCTAAGGATGCGGTTGACGAGCCGACCGCGCCTTAACGTGGCCCGTATCATCAGCGCTAGCCCACACCATTTGGTGTGGGCTATTTTCGTGCCTTGTAGAAAGCCATTCCTATAGCCATTGAATATAAACGTGACCGTATCGCCTGATGACATAAGAATGAAATGAAACTTTACTGATAAAGAGGCAGGCAGCAGTTTGCCACCTGCCTCCTCAAAAACGCGGCATTTTGGCGAGAATGGCTGAGCTGTGATAGGGACGAGAGTTTTACTGCTTCAATTGAGAGGGAACCGTGATGGTAGCGCGGCATTCTCCAAGAAGAGACTTCTTCAGGAGGACAATATGCAAGCGCTGGATCTTGCACGGTGGCAATTTGCCATCACCACGGTCTACCACTTCTTCTTCGTGCCGCTCACCTTGGGGCTCGCCTTGCTCGTTGCCATCATGGAAACGATCTATGTGCGCACCGGGGATGAGAGCTATAAACGCATGACCCAGTTTTGGGGCAAACTGTTTGTTATCAACTTCGCCATGGGGGTCGTCACGGGCATCGTGCAGGAATTCCAGTTCGGCATGAATTGGTCCACCTATTCGCGATTCGTTGGTGACATCTTTGGTGCGCCGCTCGCCATCGAGGCCCTCCTCGCGTTTTACCTCGAATCCACCTTCATTGGTTTGTGGATCTTTGGCTGGGACAAGCTGCCCAAGCGGACGCATCTGGCCACGATCTGGGTGGTTGCCATTGGCTCGAACATCTCAGCATTGTGGATTCTGATCGCCAACTCGTTCATGCAAGAGCCGGTGGGCTTCGTCATCCGTAATGGCCGCGCGCAAATGACCAACTTCTTCGCCTTGCTGACCAACCCCAATCTGTTGGTGCAGTTTCCGCATGTGTTCTTTTCGGGCGTCTTGACGGGGTCGTTCTTTGTGCTGGGCATCAGTGCCTATCATCTCGCGCGCAAACGTACGACCGATACCACCCTCTTTCGTCGCTCACTCAAGCTGGGGATGGTGACGGCGCTGGTGGCGGGCATCATGGTGGCCTTGGTTGGCCACACGCAGGGGCAGCACATGGTCGCGACCCAGCCGATGAAGATGGCTGCCGCCGAAGCCCTCTATAACAGCGAAGATCCCGCGTCGTTTTCCCTCTTTACCATTGGCAATCCCAGTGGCAGCCAAGAAGTCTTTTCGATTCGCGTGCCGGATTTGCTCTCGCTCTTGGCCTTCAACAGTTTCTCGGGCAAAGTGCAGGGCATCAATGACCTGCAAGCGCAATACGTCAAGCAGTATGGCCCAGGCAACTACATTCCCCCCGTGCCGCTCATCTATTGGACGTTTCGCATCATGGTCGGCACTGGTGTGTTGATGATCTTGCTGGCGCTCTGGGGCATGATCGGCGTCATGCGCAAACGCATCGAGACGCAACGCCGCTTCCTCTGGTTGCTGGTGCCAGCCATCGCTCTGCCGTTCATTGCAAATTCGTCGGGCTGGCTCATGACGGAGCTTGGCCGCCAACCCTGGATCGTCAATGGTCTGTTGAAGACATCGGATGCCGTGTCGCCAACGGTGAACGCTGGCATGGTGCTCTTCTCGCTGATCGCCTTCACCCTGATCTATGGCGCGTTGATGGCTGTGGATGTCTTCCTCATGGTGCGCTTTGCGAAAGTCGCGCCGGTCGCGGAGGCGGATGCCGAAAACAATGGCCAGATCGCCCCTGAGTCTGCCGTGGCAGAAGTCTATTAAACGAAAGGAGGCCTGGTTGTGGATCTCAATACTCTCTGGTTCATCTTGATTACCGTGCTGTTTTCGGGGTTCTTCTTTCTCGAAGGCTTCGACTATGGCGTGGGCATCGTGCTCCCTTTCCTGGGCAAGAACGACGCGGAACGACGGCAGATCATCAGTTCCATCGGCCCCTTCTGGGACGGCAATGAGGTGTGGTTGCTGACGGCAGGTGGGGCGATGTTCGCCGCCTTCCCCAATTGGTATGCCACCCTTTTCAGCGGCTTCTATTTGGCGTTGGTGGTGATGTTGCTGGCGCTGATCACCCGTGGCGTCGCCTTCGAGTTTCGCAGCAAAATCGCTGAGCCGCGCTGGCGCAATTTCTGGGACTGGGCCATCTGCATCAGCAGCTTCGTGCCTGCGTTGCTGTGGGGTGTGGCGCTGGTCAACATCCTGGAGGGCGTGCCCATCGACCGGAACATGAACTATCTGGGCACCTTCCTTGAATTGTTGAATCCCTATGCCCTGCTCGGTGGCGTGACGGCGGTGGCCCTCTTTACGGTGCATGGCACCCTCTTCTTGGCCATGAAGACCGAAGGCCCGGTCTTCGAGCGCGCCAGTGCCCTGGCTAAGCGGCTGTGGTTGCCGTTGGTGGGTCTGTTGACGCTGATCGTGGGATTTGGCTATCTGCAAACGGATGTCTTCACGCGGTTGGGTGTCAACCCTGGGGTGGCACCGATCATGGCGGGTATGGCGGCCCTCTTCAGTGGCTGGCTCATCACGGAGCGCCGCTTTGCCTGGGCTTTTGGCCTGATGGGCACGACCATCGTGCTCTCGACCGTCACGGTCTTCTTGGGGATGTTCCCCCGCGTGCTGATTTCCAGCATCAACCCGAACTATAGCCTGACGATCTACAATGCGTCGTCCAGCCCCTACACCTTGGGGGTGATGACCATCGTCGCGTTGGTCTTCGTGCCCATCGTGTTGGGCTACCAGATCTGGAATTACTATGTCTTCCGTGCGCGCGTCACGCGCGTGGCGGCCCACGAAGGCTAAGGGCACATCATGATCGACCGGCGCTTATTGATCCTGGCCCGCACCCAACAAGGCCCGCTGGCCTTGGCGGCGGGGTTGAGCCTCCTGGGGGGGCTGTTGCTCATCGGGCAGGCGCGGCTGCTGAGCCAGGTGGTGGCGGCGGCTTTCCTGGGGGGGCAGGGCG
>JACDGC010000616.1 GCA_013815535.1 Ktedonobacterales bacterium | reverse complement strand
GGGTAAAGAGGCGGGGGCGTGGCTGGATGACCCGTGGCAAGCCATCCAGCATTATCACGACTTCTGGGCCTATGGCGTGGGCTTGCCCCCTGAACATGACTTGGCTCCCGATGTGACGCATCGGGGATGGATGCGGTTGACGCTGCCCCAGGCGGGCGACAAGACGCGGGGACGGTGGCCGACCGATCCCATCTGGCACATTATCCAGCGGGCGGATTTTGGCAGCTACACGCCCCCCCAAGCGTTGTCGCGCAGTAAGTTGATTGTGCATGATGCGGTGGCGATTGATGCGGAAATCTATGGGCTGTTGCGGCTACGGTCGGTGTTGCATGGGCGGCATGAGGAAACCACCTTGACCCTTTCGCAAGAATTGCGGGCATTTGCGAACGAGATGGAGGATTGGGACGAAACCAAGAACCGCGATTACACGGAAGAGGTGCGCGAAAAGGCGCGGTCGTTGGGGCGCGGGGTGCCCATTATGCCGTCTGGATTACTTCCTAAAAAACGACCATATCAACGCAAGCGCAAGCTTGGTGAGGTGTAGTTTTAACTTCAGTTAAAGAGACAAGGTGAGTCGCTCGGTGTGATGCTGGGCGGCTCTTTCTTTGGGGGTTGAAGATGCTGGCAAGTGAATCGGCAAGAACAAATATTCATCAACGATTCTTCACCATCGTTGAAGCGGCACTCATCCTCAAAGTGAGCGCGGATACTGTGAGGCGAATGGTGAAGCGTGGTCAATTGCGGTGCGTCGTTATTACTGAACGTACTCGCCGCATTCCACTAGAAGCTCTGAACGAGTTAGCACAGAAGGGGTTAAACGATGGGACGGCGTGGTAATAATGAAGGCGCTATTGCCAAGCGTAAAGACGGTCGTTGGCAAGCACGTGTGTCGATGCCTGATGGTACTCGTTCTACGGTATACGGAAAGACTCGTGCTGAAGTTAAAGCCAAGTTAGACGAGCTTTTGCATTTGGCACACCAACGAGCAAGGCTCATTCCTGGCCGCAATTACGCCACGTTCGGAGATTTTCTCAACACGTGGGTTGTGAATGTAGGGCCAAGTGTTAAGCCGACGACCGCAGATTTCTACGCACAGTATGTGCGCCTGTATACTAGTGATCTCGCTCCCATTCCTCCTGAGCGTCTGAAAGCTCAGCATATTCAGCAAGTTTATGCAAAGATGCTAAGCCAAGGGTTATCTTCAACGACAGTGCGTCATCTTCATGCTACCTTGCACCGCGCTTTTGATAGTGCGGTGCGACAGGGTGTGATGCTGCAAAACTTGTGCAAACAGGTAGATGCACCTCGTATCGCACAGAAGGAGATGCTAACCTTTACGATTGAGCAATCTCGTCGCTTTTTGGAAGCGACGAGGGGTCAACGCTATGAGGCTTTATTTGTCCTAGCTATTTCAACAGGCATGCGCCAGGGCGAATTGCTTGGCCTTACATGGGAGAATGTCGATTTAGAGCGAGGTGTGCTCTATGTCAAAGGTAATCTCCAATGGCTCAACAGTGAACCTCTTATGCAAGAGCCAAAGACAAAGCATGGTCGTCGCCGTATTTTTCTTGGTCCGCTTGCTCGTCAGGCTCTTGTCGATCACCGTGTTCGCCAGCAACAAGAACGCGAAGCGATGGCATGGGATAAGCAAAAGTGGAATTTGGTGTTCACCACCTTAAAGGGGGGACCACTTCATCCGTCTACACTTGTTCATCAGCATTATGAACCATTGTTGAAGGGCGCAGCTCTTCCTAGGCTGCGCTTTCATGATCTGCGACATACTGCTGCTACGCATTTACTTGAAGCAGGGATCAATCCCAAGGTTGTCTCGGAGATGTTGGGGCACAGTTCTGTAAGCATTACGCTTGCGCTCTATTCCCATGTCACCGCTTCTATGTCTTATTCTGCATCGATGATGCTAGATAAGGTGTTGCGTGGTGAAATTAATCCTTTAGCATTGCCTGAGGGACTTGAAGATTTCCCCGAGTGATTTAGGTAATTGGTGTACAATTGGTGTCAAAGATGCCCGCTACAGATTTTCTCTCTATAGCGGGCATGCGTTTGATATGAGGCCCAAGGCCATGTTGAGAGGTAGGGCGAGCGGGACTCGAACCCGCACGGGTAATTAGCCCAGAGGATTTTAAGTCCCCAGCGTCTGCCATTTCGCCACCGCCCCAAGGTGTGCCTTCAGTATAGCCCAAAAATGCGCGGAATCGCAACGAGACGATCATACGGACATGTGATCAAACAATTCCCGACAGTTGATATCGCGCCTTGATATCGCATATACTGCATGCAGCACTCAGAGGATGCTGATTTTCGCCCGTTTGGTTGGGCATAGGATGGTGGGTTGCCTGATGAGGACCACACCATCAACGAACACACGCAAAAGATTAAGAGGAGGTCGGCGCCTCCACTCCGCAAAGCAGAGCGCCTGTGCGCCGAACATCGGTGAGCACTTTCTATACAACCCCCGAAGGCAAAAAACTCGTCACCGTCATCCCCGGCGATGGCATTGGTCCCGAAGTCGTCCACTCCGCCCAGCGCATCATCGAAGCGACCGGCGTGCCCATCGCCTGGGAAGAGCGTCACGCAGGCGAGAGCGTCTTTAAACAGGGCATCGCGTCGGGTGTGCCCACTGAGACGATCGAATCCGTTCGCAAGACGCGCGTGGTGCTGAAAGGCCCACTCGGCACACCCATCGGCTATGGCGAAAAGAGCGCCAACGTCACCTTGCGGAAGCTCTTCGAGACGTATGGCAACATCCGACCCGTGCGAGAACTGCCCGGCGTCACCACGCCCTTCACCGGGCGCGGCATCGATCTGGTGGTCGTGCGCGAAAATGTCGAAGACCTCTACGCAGGCATCGAGCATATGCAGACGCCGGGTGTTGCCCAATGCCTCAAGCTGATTTCGCGCAAGGGCTGCGAAAAGATCGTGCGGCTCGCCTTTGAATTCGCACGCTCCGAGGGGCGCACCAAGGTGCACTGCGCCACGAAGTCAAACATCATGAAGTTCACCGAAGGGCTGCTCAAGCGCACCTTTGAGGATATCGCGCCAGAGTATCCCGAGATCGAGGCGCAGCACATCATCATCGATAATTGCTGCCATCAGCTCGTGCGCCGCCCCGAACAATTCGACGTGATCGTCACGACGAATATGAATGGCGACATTATGAGCGATCTCACCTCAGGCT
>JACDGC010000615.1 GCA_013815535.1 Ktedonobacterales bacterium | reverse complement strand
GTGCAACCCCGCAAAGTCTCATCCTCCAGCTATGTGAAAGGACGATATATGCCAGATTTGGAAAAATATGCAATGCGAGGATTCACAACGATGGAGGAATAGGAAAATTGGCTTGAACACCATCACGATAACGCAGCAGGTCTCTGGATAAAGATTGCGAAAAAGGGCTCGGGTATTCCGTCTCTCACCTATGCTCAAGTGCTGGAAGGTGCGCTCTGTTATGGCTGGATCGATGGGCAAAAGGCACCGCTTGATGAGCAATATTGGTTGCAAAAATTCACCCCACGCCGAGCAAAAAGCGCATGGTCCAAAGTCAACCGCGAAATAGCTCTGGCCTTGATAGCGACGGGGCGAATGCAGGAAGCGGGACTGCGTCAGATCGAGACAGCGCAAGCCGATGGACGGTGGGAAGCAGCCTATGATTCACAAAGCAGAAGCAAGGTGCCTGATGATCTCCAAGCTGCCCTGGAAGCGAGTCCGATTGCACAGGCATTTTTCACGACCCTCACGAGTGCAAATCGTTATGCCATTCTCTATCGCTTACAGACAGCCAAAACCCCGGAGACGCGCGCTGCTCGTCTGCGCAAATTCATCACCATGTTGGAATGCCACGAAACGTTTCACCCATGATGCCTAGTGATTGGTGGCGGAGCAGATACCATTTTGTGGGAAGCAGCCAAAAGAGCAGTTGCTGATGCCAAAGGTCATCTGAAATGCGCATCACTGGGGAGCCAGTGGAGAGGATTGAACTGCTGCCGCTCTCACTATCGACGAGATGGACCTCATCTGCCAAGAGATACCCAGGAAACCGTCGACGGGCAGACCGCTCCCAACCTCACCGCTGATTGCGCAGTCGTTTGCCCACCAATACCACAGACCCTCCTGCGCGTAGCTACGTTTAGGAGGGTCTGTGGTATTGGTGGGTGCCAAAAGTCTCTTAAGACACGATGCCGATGAGAATGCGCTGCAACGCATCGACGCGCGGCTTCGTTGCGCGGCGGTCAGCATAGCGCAGATAGCGATGGATCAGACTGGCACGTTTGCGTGGGCGGCCCATCCAACCATCCGTGACGATGCCTTGCACCAACCGCACCTGGAAGCGCGGGATGGCATCGATGGCCTCACCAATCCAGCGCAACAACAAGAAGAGGAAGCCAAAGACCCAGATCTTGCCCAGCGTCTCGTGCGCGGCACGGGTGACGTAGTAGAGCGGCTTGGTGATGGCCAGACGCAGTTCCAACGTGGGAATCAAGAAGGGGATGTTGGGACAGATCGCCAGGAAGATAATGGTCGGCAGCGAGCGCTCCACCGCGTGCTGGGCCGCCTCATTGGCGACCTCCACCTCCGTGCCATAGAGGCACGTCTTCAGCAGATCGCGCGACTGCTCCAGCACCTTCTGGCTGTCTTGCAATTGCGAACTGAAACGCGCCAGACCTGAGGGAATCACCAGATCCGTCACACGGCTGACCACCAGCGTCGTACGCTGTTGGATCCATTGCAGCAGTTGCTGTTGATGATCCTCATGGGGTTCATCGGGGGTGAGCACCTGCAATAAACCCTCGGTGATGGCAAGCTCGGTCTGCAATTTAGCCATGAGTTGCAGGTGGTTAGAACGCTCATCCGTTGGCGGATAATTCGGCAGGGCGGGGACGGCCACCTCGGGCACGGTGCCCGCTGAGAAGATCTTATTGAAGATGCCATCCAAACCCACGGAGCGGGCCACTGCCATGCCAAAGGACTCTGCGGCCTGCACCGTGTTTTCGCGGCGCGTGTTGCTGGGCGCGTTGGGGTCTGGCCCAAACAGCGCCAGGATCAGGCTTTCCCATTGCTGGTGAAGCGTGCCATAGCGTTGCAAATCACCGCTGAGATTGTTCCACGCCTCGACGATGTCGCTGACAGGCAGGGTGATCTCGTGCCGTTCGTCACGGGGGATGGCCGTAGGATATTTTTGGCTGAGCAACCCCGCGACAATCGCGATGCGATGGGTATCCACCGGATTCGGCTGCCGTCCAGCATTGACATCACGGGTCCAGCGGTCCAGCCCCTCCGTGAAGCGGCGGGCCAGCAGGCTGATTTGATCAGGACCCAGCGGGCGCGTCTGGCGCAGAGCATCATGCATGGAATTGTCATTGATGACATGGATGATGGCTGAGGCGGTCTTGAGGACATCCGCCTGATAAGGTGTGGTGACGCTGGTGGCCATGCGGAGGTGGCTCCTTTCAACTGATGAAGGCACGGTGCTCCCTGATGGTAGCCCAATTGCCGTGCCGCGTCAACCTGCACGAGTGTGAATCGCTCACACCAAAAGATGCCAGCGAAACACACCCACTGCACAAGAGCACATAAATGGGACGATCACCGACCCCTGACTGCTGCTGGTGGTCCCATTTCTTGCACAACTGCCAGGGGCGGCATATGCTGTGAGAAAGATGAGCCAGGGGAGTGCGAGCAATGAGCGAGGCTATGCCAGATCTGTACCAGTTGATCGAGGGATTGAATGCCGAGCAGCGGCAAGCCGTGACCACAACTGAGGGACCAGTGCTGATCCTGGCTGGCCCAGGCTCTGGCAAAACGCGCGTCATCACCTTTCGCATCGCCTATTTGATCGACCACAAACGCGCGCACCCTTGGAACATCCTGGCCGTCACGTTCACCAACAAAGCCGCGCGCGAGATGCGCGAACGGCTGGAAACATTGGTTGGCCCCGCCGCCAAGGAATTGCACGTGGGCACCTTCCACAGCATCTGCGCCCGTGTGCTGCGCGGCGAGATGGAAAACATGGATGCAGGCCGCACGCGCAGCTTCACCATCTTGGATGATGACGAGCAACTGACCCTCACAAAGACGGCGCTGCGCGATCTGAATCTGGATGACAAACGCTTCCAGCCCCGCACGATGCACAACGCCATCTCGCGGGCCAAGAATGAGTTGCTGACAGCCCCCGAGTTCGCCGCCAGCGTCAACAAATATTTCGATGAGATCGTCGCGCGTGTCTATACTCGCTATGATGAACTGTTGCGCGCCCAAAACGCAGTCGATTTCGATGACCTCATTTTGCTGACCCACCGCGACTGGCAGACCGACCCCGATGCGCTGCGCCGCGCCCAAGGGCGCTATCATTATCTGCATGTCGATGAATTCCAAGACTGCAACCGCGCGCAATATGAGTTGGTGCGCCTGCTGGCCCTGGGACTGCC
>JACDGC010000614.1 GCA_013815535.1 Ktedonobacterales bacterium | reverse complement strand
CCTCGACGCAGGTCTGCCAGGGGCAACGCAGCAAGATTTCCAGCGAGATCTTGTAGCCAATCGGGCGCAGGGTGATCCCTGCCAACAGGGAGCGGCGCACCAAGAAAAAGCCGCCCAATGGGTCCGAGACGCGCAACAGCTTCTCGGGGAAGGCTAGCTTTGCCACCCATTTCAGCCCCACAGAGATGATTTTGCGACCAGGGCCGTCTAATCCCTCATAGCTGCCATCCCCCTGGTAGCGCGTGGCGAGCACGATGTCGGCGTCGTTGGCGTGGGCGCTTTCATACAACACCCGCAGCCGCTCGGGGGGATGTTGCAGATCGGCATCGATGACGGCGACATAGGGCGCGGTGGCACGCCGCAACCCCGCATCCACTGCGGTGGCCAGCCCACCAATGCGCGCCGTGCCACGTGCGCGATGCAGCACTTGCACCCGAAACTGGGGCGATGCCATTTGCGCGCCGAGTGCCCGCGCTAGGGCGGGGGTGTCGTCATCACTGTCATCGACCAGCACCACCTCGGTGGCGATGCCAGCGAGCGCCGCCCCCAAGGCGGCAAAAAGCGCCGCGACGTTGTCGCGCTCGTTGCGCGTGGGGATGACCACACTCAATTGAGCGCGAAAGGGATCAGGTTGGCTCGTCTTTTTCGTCTTTTTTTTCATCTCTCATCCACCACACATCATCATCATCATCATTGGGCACGCGCATGGCTCATCGCCAGTCGCACGCCATGCCTAAACCCTCTTCATACGCGAATTGGCACGAAGAGAAAACGCACAGAGGGGAAGCTATGCCAGCTGCCAAGGGAAACGACATTGTTTGTGCTGCAACCATATCGAGGAAAGCGATAATTTTCATGCTTACATCATCGTATGCTCTGTGTGCAGTATAGCCGGGGGAGGCAGCCGCTGTCAACGTTCCCCCCCCATTGACTCAGATGGGGCACCCTTATGGTTGGTGCATCAACTTTCCCACAGATAGTTCGTGGTGAGGGGCGTCAGGTTCAGTGACGACCCAGTGACGACGTTGATGAGGTGTGGCACTTCTGTCGTGGAGGGAATGAATGGCATGGCGACCAACGCCGAGCCATCGGGTCGCCATGCACACCGGCCATAGACGACGTCGCTGCGCACCGCGCTGCCATCTGCCTTGAAGACCAGCAGTTGCGGTGGCGCGGTGGCGGTTTGGCCGATGACCGCGACAAAGCGGGCAGTGGGCGCGATGCTCACCGCCATGGGGGCCGTGCTCAGCTTGAGCGTGCCGAGGGTGGTGTGGGTGTTTGCTGGCAAATTTTGCAGGATTAAGGTGGCGTTTGTCGCTGTCGCCGTCAGGGGCTGGGTTGGCACTGGCGTTGGATAGGCCACCAATTTGCCATCCGCTGAGACGTCCCACGGAATGGTTTGCCAGCAGGTGGGGGTCGTGCATGCCTCGGTGCCCGCACCCAGCGCCAGCACCACATCATCCACGATCGGCGGCCCCAACACGCGGCGATGCAGCGTCGCGCGCCCACCCAGCACGCTGCTGTAAAAGAGCGTTGTGCCGCGCACGGCAATATGCGTGGCATTGATGCCCAGCGGCGTCACCGTATGCTTGACAAGGTCAACTTGGGCCACCGTCGTCCCTGACCGCAGGATGAAGGTCGAGGCGTTTTGCCAGCCCACTTCATCAGCGGAATAGGGGGCTTGCACGCCATCAGGGCTGAGGCCCACTTCGCGCCAGTCACCGTTGGCGAGCGTCAGCACATAGAGGTGCGTGCGCTGGCCCGCCTTGCGTGTCGTCAGAGCGGGGGAGGTCACCAGCAACTTGGCGTTGTCGGGTGAGAGGGCCTCGAACTGGAGGTCTGTGGGGGTGACGGTGGCGATGGGATGGCTGGCCCCACAATCAGCGACGCTGACGATGTGCCCGTGGTTGTCACTAGAAAGGTAGGTGGCATGCGTCGTTTGATCCACGTTGGCACACAGGACCCCATTGGCGGTAAAGGCTGCCAGCGTGGGTGTCGGAGCCGTGTGGGTCAACATGCTTTGGGCTTGGGGGACGATGAGGTCGCTCGTGCGGCCAACCAGAAAAGCGAGGGCCAGCAACACGAGCAAGCTGAGGATGATGGGCCCACCCCCCGTGGGGCGTCCGTTGTCGCGTAGCGGGCCAACATTGCTGGAGGTGTTTTTGCCGGGCCAGGTGAAAGACGGGCGCATCGTGCCGCCCATGCCGCGTCGCGTGCCAGGTTTGGTGATGGTCAGCAACCCCTCGAAGCCTGGCAGGGCGCGCAACTCGCGGAAGATTTGATCATAGCTGGCAAGCACGTGCTGGCACGCCAGGCAGTCGCGCAGATGGTCTTCGACCAGGCTGCGCTCGGGGCTGGGCAGCCCGCCATCGTGGTAGGCCGAGACGCGCCGACGCCAAGCCGGTGTGCAGGCAGCGAGATCACTCATTACAAGTCCTTTTCGGCATCGGGGGTGGTGGCGAGGGCCTTGCGCAACTTTTCTTTGGCACGGTAGAGAATCTTGCGCACATTCGCCTCAGACAGATTGAGCATCGATGCGATCTCGTGGGCCTCGAAGCCCCCGGTGGCCCGCAGCAAGATGGCCGCCCGCGCGTTGGCGGGGAGCGTTTGCAGCGCCGCCGAGAGGGCATCACGTTCGACCACACTCGTCGCGAGATCTTCCACATCAGCCAGCACCACGCCATGCCCCGCGCTCGACGAATCACCCGAACGCATCTCGGTCAGCGACACCCAGATGAAGCGCCGCTGGTGCCGCAGCGCGTTGCTGGCGGTGTTGGCCGCGATGCGATAGAGCCACGCGCGCACATTCGTGATAGTTCGCAGGTCTTCCAGGTGGCCATAGGCCTTCAAGAACGTATCCTGCGTCAGATCCGCCGCCCAGTCGCGGTCATGGGTCATGCGAAAGAGGAAATCGGCGATGGGCTTTTGATAGCGCGAGAAGAGTTCGTAAAAGGCATCGACATCCGCCGCCTCTTGCGCACTCGCCTGCGCTGCCGTACCATCCGCCTTGGCGGGCTGGCGCGCCGCTGACATCCACCAGCGTGTGCAGTCGCGCCAGACTGCGGTGACGGTGGTACGTGGCCGTTGCCACGCGCGCGCGGTGAGATAGAGTTCCATGCGCGCTGCCTCTCCCTCTGATACCTGAGACCCCTGAAACGATGACAATAGGACAATGCCTCTACATATATACGTTATGAGTGGC